>QNXQ01000129.1 GCA_003978875.1 Aquifex sp.
AAAAATTGCTTTGTTGAAAATCGTCTGGGATAGGGTAATTGAGTATTCTTGTCGGTCTCTGAGTCCGAAACCGAAGACTAAGGAATCGTCAAGTCTGCTGTAAGAGTAACTTCCCTTTATACTGGGTAATATCCCGGAGAGTGCTTTTTTCACTTCGTAATCAAGCTTTTTCAATTCCAACTCAGAAATTCTTATATCTGTGGTATTTTTTAGAGCTATATCTATAGCTTTTTCTAAACTCAGGGAAAAGAGAGGAAGCACTATACTAAGAAGAAGCAAAAATAGTTTCATCTTACAACCACCTTACTTCCTTCTCTGAGGAAATGTATATTGTCAATTGCTATTTTATCTCCTTCTTTTATGTCTCCTACAACGTATAGAAAGCCTTCATTACTTTTTATTACCTTAACCTGTACAGGTAATGCTATGCTATCGGATACTTTCCAAAGTATTTTTTTATTTCCCATAAGGGCAACGGCATTCTCGGGAACCTTAAAGGCCTTTACCCTTTTTAAAGGAAATTCCACTATTCCGTACATCCCAGGTTTTACCTTTCCGTTTTTATTCGATATTAAAACCTTAACGGTTATCTGGGTATTGTCATCTGCTGTAGGTGATATGTAGAAAACTTTTCCCTCTATATTTCCAGCTCCTTCAACAAAAATCTTTACATTTTTTCCTTTTTCTACACTGCTGACGTATTTTTGCGGTATTTTGAACACAAATTCTAAAGGATTTGTCGCCACTATTCTGAATACTTTTTGTTGCGGAGATACGTAATCTCCTTCACTTACGTATCGCTCTGCAATTTCTCCGTTAAAAGGAGCCTTAATATAATACCTTTCGTAGATTGCCTTTTGTTTATCCAGTTCCCGCTCTAAAGCTTTTACTCTTGCTTCAAGGGTTTTTAACTTTACAAGTTCCCTTTCATAATCTTCTTTAGCTATCAATTCCCGCTCAAAGAGTTCCTTTCTTCTTTCGACTATTTTCCTCTGAAGCAGATATTCTTCTTTTAATTCCCGGAGTTGCTCTTTTAGTTTCTCAATGCTTTTCTCTATTACACTCGTGTCTATCTTTGCCAGTATATCTCCCTTCTTTACTATGTCTCCTTCGAATTTATATAACTCTACGATTATTCCGGGCTCTTGAGATACAAGAATTACATCTTTTCTGGCTTTAAAGGTTCCCTTGAAAGGAGTGGATACCAACACTTTTTCACTTTTTACTTCAAGAACGGAAACCTCTATAACCCTCTCTTTTTTTACCTTAGATTTTTCTTCTTTCCCGCAGGAGGTTATTAGGAGGAAAAAAAAGAAGAAAATGTAAGGAATAAAGTTATGAAAATATTTGCAAATCTTCTCATTACACCTTTTTACACTCTTCATAAGCTCCACAAGCTTTATGATAATTCACCGAATAATTAACACCAAAATGATTTTCCAAAAACTCTGAAACCTTATTAATAAAAATTTTTACCTCTTGACAATTTTTTAATCCAACAATCCACACTCCGTTTTCTGTTTCCCAATAAAGAGTTTTTTTACAACTTTTACTGTTGAAAGAACCGTTTTTATATATGTGAATTACCATAGCTCTATTAGTCCAATTTAGATATACAGCGAACCCCTCATTTTCTAAACTTCTAATTTCATCTCCAATTTGTAAGTTGTATTCTTCCTTTAAATCTTTAAGGAAAAGTTTTATTATTTTTCTCTCTGTTGCCGGACTTAATACTATCCCTAACTTTTGTAATTCTTCTTCAAATTCACTTTCTAAAATTTCCAAATCTTCTTTTGGTACAAAAACTAAATATTTAGTCTTGTCTTCATCCTCAACTTCCAGAGAATATGCATAGATATTTCTTTCTCTTTTTAGACTATTCAAAAATCTATCTACAGTGTTGCTATTTTTAACCATTGGATGACAACCTCCAACTTTTTCAAAATAAGATATTTCACAGGTTCACTTAAATCACTTTTTAAGAGATAAATCTTTAATTCGTCTTCTAAGAAATTTATAAGTTCCACTCTTAGAAATTCCTTGAATTCATTTTCCACTTCTGAAAAGAATTTTTTCCTTCTTCCAACTTGTTCCTGAACTTTCCTCACCTCGTAATCTGCTAATAATCTCCATACATTTAGTTCTTCCCAGACCTTTTCAAAGTTAGAATCAGATGGAAATTCGTAGCTTTCCTTTTTATGCCAATGGCCTCCCTTTTTTATTCCAAGCAGTGCTAGCAAATTTATGTAAGCATAATAAAAACGGGAAGCGAAATCCCGAAAATTAAACTCAGATAAAGCATTTTGAGAAGTTTCTAAATGCTCTATCGTTTTTCTCAGTAAAAACTCATCCATAGTTTTTTCAGCCTCTTTATTTCACTAAATAATTTTAGGTATTTTCCCGAGTTTATATAGCTTGTAATAAACCCCCCATGCCTTTTTCATAAGGTGTCCTAAAACAGGAATTGGTATAAGAAGAGCTCTTTTATCACTCCTGTATGCCAACCCGGCTCCCCTTCCTCCCATATCCATAAGGCAAAGAATATTTATATGTTCCTTATAGCTCTTAAGGACACCTCCTTTTTTACCGTCCCTTACAGCTATGTTATGGGCTACGATATGCCCCATTACTTCCGCGAGATGTCCCTGTTTTGCCGTCCAAGGAGGCCCTTCAATAGCAGCACAGTCTCCAACAGCGTATATGTAATCAAACCCTTCAACCATACAGGTTTCGTCTATTTTGACAAAGCCGGCTTCGTTTACAAGCAGTCCAGAGTCCGCGATAACAGGGTGTCCCCAACCCGCAGGTGTATAAATGACAAGGTCAGCATTGAGGAAGGTATCATCTTCGAACAGAACTCCTTCTGGTTTAAATTCTTTGATTTTTTTACCTGTAATTTTCCCGATTTTATATTTCTTAAACATATCGTCCAGCATCTTTAACGCTTTTTCTCCCAATCTCTCACCGGGCTTGGGCATGGGAGCAAAAAAGGTAAGTTCAAACCTATCTCTCAGACCCAAACGCCTGAGGTGGTAATCAACGTTAAAGAGAACCTCAAATACGGGCCCGCCTCTTACTGCGGTTTTATCCTTTGGGTTCCCTCCGAAGCCGAAGGCTATTTTCCCTTCACCTTTTGAGATTAGCTCAGTTATCCTATCCCTTATCTTTATAGCTTCTTCAGGACTTCTGCAGATGGAGAGTGTATTCTCAATTCCCTTCTCCTTTTTCTTTGTTTGTCCGAGAGCCAGTACAAGATAATCGAAGCCTTCAATCTCTCCTTTTTCCTTCAAAACAATCTTTTTCTCTTCAGGGTTTATCCCCACGACCTCATCAATTATCAGCTCTATTTTCCATCTTTTTGCAAATTCCTCCAGCGGGATTATTACATCTTCAAATTTAGCCTCACCGGTGGGAATCCATATAGATATTGGGTAGATATAAAGATAAGGTTTGTTGCTTATGAGGATAACATCGTATCCTTCCTTTCTCAGAGCTATGGCCGTTTCGGTTCCTCCGATTCCTGCTCCAAGAACTACTACTTTTTTCATCACTCCGACCTCCGGTTAGTTAACTCTAACCTGATTATGTAATTTAAGTTTACAGGAGTATTTTGAATCTTGTAAAGAATGAGTATGCTGGTTGACAATTGTGTTTATGCAGGAATTCTTCATAAGGAGACCTATAACCTCCTGGATGCTGATGCTTTCCCTTATACTGCTTGGACTTTACTCTCTGAGATTTATTCCCGTTGATAGATTTCCGGATGTTGAATTCCCCGTAATTTCAGTTTCCACGGTATACCCAGGAGCAGACCCTTACGTAGTTGATGTAAGTGTCACGAAGATTATCGAGGAAGAACTATCCACAATAAACGGTATAGAAAGTATATACTCAAGGAGCTTTCCGGGACTTTCTAAAATAACTATTACTTTTAGTCTTGATAAAGATATAGAAATTGCTTCTCAGGAAGTAAGGGATGCTATTCAGAGGGCACTCCGCAGGCTTCCAAAAGAGGCAGAACCTCCTTCGGTGAGAAAAGTTGATACTTCTATGGCACCGGTTATGGTTGTTATTCTCTACTCTGAAACAGCAGATTACCAAAAACTTTCCTACTATGCGGATAAGGTTGTAAAGAGAGAATTGGAAAAGCTTTACGGAGTGGGTTCAATAAGCCTCGGAGGCTTCAGAGATAATGCTCTGTGGATAAGGCTAAAAACCACAAGCCTTTTCGGTATGGAGCTTACACCTATCGATGTTTTAAACGCTGTTAGAAGAAATCACTTAGAAGTTCCCGCAGGAAACATTTACGGGAAGAGAAGAGAATACGTAATACGCCTTTACGGAAAATTTGAAACCCCGGAGGAACTTTCTAACCTGTACATTAAGGGAAATATCCGGCTAAAAGATATTGCAGATGTTTACTTCGGAGAAGATGAAGTAAGGAGTATATCCAGATTTAACGCAAAAAATTCCATAGCACTCGTTATCTATAAACAAGCAAAGGTAAATGTGGTAAGTGTAGTAGATGAAATAAAGGCTAAAATAGAAGAACTCAGAAAAATACTTCCTGAAGATTTAAAACTGGATTACAGTTTCGATGCCAGTATATATATAAAAGAAAGTGTAAAGGCAGCGTTTGAAGAAATCGTCATAGGGATAGCCCTAACGGGCATCACAGTTTTCCTATTTCTCGGTAACTTAAAACTAACCCTAATTCCCCTGTTTACCATACCTGTAACCCTTCTGGGTACCGTATTTGTCTTATACCAATTCGGGTTTTCCCTGAACATGCTTACGCTACTGGCTCTTGCCGTAGCAGTAGGAATAGTTATCGATGACGCAATAGTGGTTATGGAAAGCATATACAGAAGGAGGGAGGAAGGACTAAGTGCCTATGAAGCGGGAGTGAAGGGAACTCAAATTGTAATGTTTGCACTTCTCGCTTCTACAGCTTCATTAATTGTAGTCTTTGTACCCATACTATTTTTAAAGGGAGTTCTTGGAAGCTTCTTAAAAAACTTTGCTTTTACACTCATAATAGCTCTGGGATTCTCATACCTGGTGGCAATCACCTTCACACCTATGGCGGTTTCACACCTGATAAAGGAAAAAGCAAAGGAGAACATCTTTATAAAGATTTATAAAGGCTTCGAAAGGAATTTCGGCAAAGCCCTTGAATTCTCCCTCAAGCACAAGCTACTGGTTATAGTTTTTTCCCTCCTAAATGTAGGGATAGGGTTATACCTTTACTCCCATGCCAAGAAAGAGTTTATGGCTTCCCCCGACGAAGGGAGATTTATGGTAAGGTTCAGATTACCTGTAGGGTCTTCCTTTGAAATGGTAAAGGAAAAGTGTCTTGAGATTGAGAAAATTCTTTTGAATAACCCTTACGTTGAAAAAGTAAGTCTCGTGGCGGGAGAGGGTTTCGGAGGCGCGGGAGTAAACAGCGGCATAGTATTCGTCTACCTCGTCGATAAATCAATAAGACCCCATCAAAGAGTGGTTATGAACATGCTGAGGAAAGAATTTAAAAAGCTAAAAAACGTCAAAGTGATTGTAGAACCTCCTCACGGAATAGGAGCCAGGGCAGGAAGGAGTACGGATGTCCAATACATAGTGAAGGGTTGGAACTTAGAAGAGTTAAAAAGAATTGCTAAAAAAATGGAAGATTACTTCTCCCGTCAAAAACACTTTAAAGATGTGGATACGAATATTGAACTTAATTCTCCTTACGTAAAGGTCAGGCTGAAGAGGGATAAACTAGCTCAATACGGAATATCCGCGGAAGATGTAGGGCTTACTCTTTCCCTTCTCTTCGGTAAATTCAGGGTAGGGACCTACGAACTGGGTGCGGAAAGCTACGACTTCTATATAAAGGCCTCCGAAGACTTTGTAAAAGAAGTTGATAACCTAAAGAAAGTCTACATAAGGGCGAAAAATGGAGATTTGATACCGATTACCGAGGTAGTATCTTACTCCATAGAAACGGGTCCTTTCCGTTTAACAAGGTATAACAGGCAGTACTCCTTTGTCTTTTACGCAAATGTCGACGAAATAGATATTGCCACGGCAAGGGAATTAATAGAGAACTGGCTTAAGGAAAACCTTCCCTTCGGTTATACCTACGAAGCAACGGGACAGGTAAAAGAATTTAAGAAAGCCTTCAGCGGATTCTTATTGGCTTTAACTCTCGCGGTAGTAGGTGTTTATATGATTTTAGCCTCTATTTTTGAAAGCCTAAAGCATCCTTTCACGGTTCTCCTTATGATACCTCTTACGATTCCGGGTGTATTCGGACTTATGTACCTTACAAACACCTCTCTGAACGTATCTTCCTATTTCGGAATAATCCTTCTCGTCGGAATAATCGTGAGAGACGCGGTTTTATTTATAGAGAGAATTATTCAGCTAAGAAATGAAGGATATGAGATTAGGGAAGCTATCTTAGAAGCGAGAAGAGAAAGATTAAGACCGATACTGATGACTACAATAACCATAATATCCGCACTTATTCCCGTAGCTCTTGGGCTTACCGCAGGCTCAGAATACAGACAACCCCTCGCAATAGCCGTAATAGGTGGAATAATTACAGGACTTCCCTTAAGTTTATTCCTGCTCCCGGTTCTTTACGAACTTTTTGAAAGAAAAGCGAAGCCCTAGTTTTTTTCTTTTTCCTTATCGGGAACTTAAAATAAACTTTAAGATGAAGATAGTCGACCTCAGAAAGGAAGATTGGAAAAGGGATGAAAGACTTGAATACCTTGCCAAAAGAGGTGAAATCCTCGAAGAAGAATACGAAAAATCCGTAAAAGAGATACTAAAAAGAGTCAAAGAGGAAGGAGACAAGGCTGTTATCGAGTATACCGAAAAATTTGACGGGATAAAACTCACACCCGAAACCATGGAAATCCCCTTTACCGAGCTTGAGAAAGCTTACAACGAAATAGAACCCGAAGTAAGAAATGCTCTTGAGGTTGCCGAGGAAAGAATAAGGATATTTCACGAAAAACAATTAGAAAATTCCTTTTTCAAAGAAGAAGAGGGAATAATCTTAGGTCAAAAAGTCATCCCTCTGGAAAAGGTAGGAGTTTACGTTCCGGGTGGTAAAGCTGCATACCCCTCAACCGTCCTTATGAATGTAGTCCCTGCATCCGTTGCGGGAGTTGAAGAGATAATAATGGTATCTCCCAAGCCCAATAAATATACCCTAGCCGCTGCCTTTATTGCCGGTGTGAGCAAGGTATTCCAGATAGGCGGTGCTCAAGCAATAGGAGCATTGGCCTTTGGTACAGAAACCATTCCTAAGGTTGATAAGATTGTAGGTCCGGGAAACATATACGTAGCCCTTGCTAAAAAGCTCGTTTTCGGAACCGTGGATATAGATATGATAGCGGGCCCAT
>QNXQ01000151.1 GCA_003978875.1 Aquifex sp.
TATGTATGCACCACCTATAAGGTCAATACAGTAAGGAATTGCCGGCATTACCGCATCCAGACATACTTTTATGGACTGAGGTTTTCCCGGCAAATTCACTATAAGACAGCTTCCCCTTATTCCGGCGGTTTGTCTCGAGAGTATTGCCGTGGGAACTTGCTTTAGAGAAACCTGTCTCATAAGCTCTCCGAAGCCGGGAAGCATCTTCTCGCACACCGCCTCGGTTGCCTCGGGAGTGACGTCCCTCGGAGCGGGACCGGTTCCACCTGTTGTAAGTATCAAACTACACCCTTTTTCATCCGCTAGCTCTATCAAAGTCTTTTCTATTAAGTCCCTTTCGTCCGGTATTACCCTGTACTCTATTTCAAAGGGAGTAATTATTACATCTTTCAGGTAATCGATAATTGCCTTACCACTTATGTCTTCGTATATACCTTTACTTGCTCTGTCGGAAATTGTAACAACCCCTATTATCGCCTTCTTTTCAGCCATAACTAAATTTTAAGCTCTTGGGCTAAAATAGTGATATGAGGGATATTGTTTTCATAGAAAGAGACCCTTATGCTCCTATAAGACACTGCTACACAATCTCTAAGATACTTTACCAAGGTAAAAGCCCTTACCAGGAAATACAGGTAGTGGAGAGTCCTGAGTTCGGCAGAATGCTAATTCTCGACGGTGTAGTTCAACTGGATGAAAAATATGAGTTTCTCTATCACGAGTATTTAGCTCATGTTCCTCTGCATGCTCACCCGGAGCCAAAGAACGTCTTAATCATAGGTGGGGGAGATGGGGGAACACTGAGAGAAGTTCTGAAACACGATGTTGTAGAAAGGGCCATCCTTGTTGATATAGATAAAGAAGTTATAGAGGTATCTAAAAAATTTTTCCCAACGTTATCCGTTGGTTTCAGTGATGCGAGGGCAATAGTGGTAAACGAAGACGGATATAAATACATTCAAGATTATGAAAATGAATTTGATGTAATCATAGTAGATTCAACAGACCCTGTGGGATTTGCCCACGTTCTTACTACCGAGGATTTCTTCAGGTATGTATACAAAGCTCTCAAAGAAGACGGAATATTTGTAGCTCAAACAGAATCCATTCACTACCATCTGGATATGGTAAGAACCATACAACAAAGATTGAAAAAGGTATTTCCTATTGTTGACCTTTACACTTCTATTATTCCCATATACGCGGGTTATTGGTGGACTTTCTCAATAGCTTCTAAAAAGTATCCTGTGCGTTCACCCATAAGGGAAGTAAAAGTTCAAACTAAAATTTACGACGCTGACATGCACGAGTACGCATTCCTTCCTGAAAAGTTCTACGATAAACTTGTAAATGGAGAGTACAAATACTAAAATATACTCTTCAACCTCGTTTCCCCGCACCTGCGGGGAGACCCTAAATTTAGGTCCGGGAGGTGAAGCATGCCGAGATTGAGGCACTATAAAACTTTGAGGTATTACGAAACTGTATTTGCTCTAAAGCCAACTTTAAACGAAGAGGAGGTGAAGAAGAAAGTAGAGCAGGTAAAGGAGTTTATCAAACAAAAGGGAGGAGAAATACTCTACGAAGAAGATTGGGGAATGAAAACGTTGGCATATCCAATCAACAAGTTCAATAACGCAAGGTATTATTTACTTCAGTTCAAAACTCAAAACCCCCAGCTCGCAAACGAATTGGATTTCCAACTGAAGATTGATGAAGATGTAATAAGGTGGTTAAATTTTCAAATTAAGGAGAGTGAAGTAAAGAAGAATGCTTAATAAGGTCTTTTTAATAGGCAGGCTTACTAAAGACCCCGTAATTACCTATCTTCCCAGCGGAACACCCGTCGTAGACTTAACTATTGCATATAACCGCCGATATAGAAATCAAGAGGGACAGTGGCAGGAAGAAACTCACTTTTTTGACGTAAAGGCTTACGGAAAGCCTGCGGAAGACTGGGCTACCAGATTTTCAAAGGGTTATATGGTTCTCGTTGAAGGTAGGCTGGTTCAGGAAAAGTGGGAAAAGGAAGGAAAGAAGTTTTCTAAGGTGAGGATAGTTGCTGAAAGCATAAGACTCATAAGCAGGCCAAAAGGTGCTGAAGAAGAAGTTTCGGAAGAAGAAGAAACCATAAGTAGTATCGAGGAAGAGATTAAAAAGCTTTCCGATGAGGAAGAGTCTGGCAAGCCTCCTTTTGATGAGGAAGATGAAATTCCCTTTTAATTGTAGGAGGTAAGTGATATGGTGGTAAGAGCAGCTAAAAAGAAGGTTTGTATTTACTGTGAGCAGAAAAGGGAACCTGACTATAAAAACTACGAAGAGTTAAGGAACTTCATGACGGAAAGAGGAAGGATAAAATCGAGAAAACAAACAGGACTTTGTGCCAAACACCAAAGAAGGCTTGCTGTTCAAATAAAAAGGGCAAGACAACTCGGATTACTCCCCTACGTTGTTTATTAACGTCTACCTGCTTGCTTTCTCCCTCTTTTCTGTTTAAATTAAACCCTTAGGAGGGTAAGATGCATTTTCCTTTACCGTGGCAGTTATTACTTATACTCCTTATAGTACTCTTACTCTTTGGTGCTTCTAAGCTTCCCGAGATAGGAAGAGGTTTAGGAGAAGGAATTAGGAACTTCAAAAAAGCCCTTTCCGGAGAGGAAGAAGAAAAAGGTAAGGAAATTAAGAAGGAGGATGGCTAATGTTTCCAGGCGGAATATCTATGACAGAGTTAATAGTTATTTTAGCTATAGTTTTACTGCTATTTGGAGCGGGTAGGCTTCCGGAAGCAGGTAGAGCTTTAGGAGAAGGCATAAGAAACTTCAGGAAGGCACTTTCAGGCGAAACTGAATCTGTGAAGGAAGTAAAAGCTGAAGATGTAAAGACCGAAGAAAAGAAGGAAGAAGTAAAGGAAGTAAAGAGAGAAGAGAAGGAAGAAGTTAAAGCCTAAGAATCGGAGATAATTTCTGCAACCTTATTTATCGATTTTTGGAGGTTTTTAGTTCTTAAAACTTCACTGTAAGGAGATACGTCTACAACGTAATCGTTATCTTTCTTCTTTATCTGTATAAAGAATTTTTGGAAATAGCCTTTCTCGGAAAGAAGACTTTCCACTAAATAGCTTCCTTCCCTTTGCCAAATCTTGAAAGTTTTAAAGTATACTTCTTCATCAAGTTTAAATTCTTTGTTCTCTAAATCCTTAATTTTCAGTTCTCTAGCTTTAACCTTTACGGGAAACAACTCTTCCACCTCCTCTAAAGTTGGATGAGGGATAAATTTAGGTTCCTTAGCTTTTCTTAAAACCAGCTTATAGAGAGTTCTTCCCATGGAAAGCCATTTATTTTCGTATTTTGTTATCGGCTCTTTAATGTCAAGTATACCTTCCTCTATTTCAAAACATTCAAGTTTTTCAGCAGACTCTTTAGTAAATTCGATAAACTCGTAATTGTCGGAACGTATTCTTATTTCACCCTGAAGTTTTAGTTTTTTCGTAAATATATACAATCTCTCGGGTGTCGTAAGTCTCCTCTTATGATGTCTTTTCTTGAACCAAGGGTCCGGATAATTCATGTAAATGTTTTCGATATAGTTGTCTTTAAAAAGTAAGAAGAATCCCCAATATGCGTCTATACGGGTGCAATATATATTTCTCAGGTTTTCCTTTTCAACCCTTTTCATAAGTTTTTCAACCGATATTTGAGATAGTTCTATTCCGAAGAAGTTTTTTTCTGGATTCTCCTTAGCGAGTTTTACTATAAAATCTCCCCTTCCAAAGCCTATTTCTACTTCAAGATTCGGAATATTTATTGGCTTCTTAACCCTCTTATAGTTGATATAGCAAAGCATAGAATATATAGTTTACATGCTGAGAAATTTTGAGCTAAAAAAGCGAATCTTACTCCAGAAAGAAAACTTACCTAAAAATGTACTTTGGGTTCATGTGGCAAGCGTAGGAGAATTCAACACTTTTCTTCCTATACTCAAAGAATTAAGGAAGGAGCATAAAATTCTTTTGACTTTTTTTTCTCCGAGAGCAAGGGAATTTTTAGAAAATAAAAATAAATTTTACGATTTTTTATACCCTTTACCTTTGGATGTACCTACGATTATAAGGAATTTTGAAAGGAGTATTAAGCCTAAAGCTTTGATTATAGTCGAAAGGGAGTTTTGGCCTTCCTTGATAATGTTTACAAATACAAAGAAAATACTCGTCAATACTTACGCAAAAAATACTTTTCTTGAGAAAATACTTTCAAAAAGGTTTGAGCTAATTATTACGAGAAGCAAGAAAGATGAAGAAATATTCAGAAGCTATGGAGCCAAAAAAGTAGTTTCCTGCGGAAATTTGAAATTTATATGCCAAAACGAGAATAAAAATTTGAGTTTATCTATCAAGAATAAGATTATTGTTGCGGGAAGTACCCACAAAGGCGAAGAAGAGATAATCCTAAAGGCTTTTAAAAAGGTAAAGCAAGAAATAAAAGATACCGTTTTGGTGTTAGTTCCCAGGCATGTGGAAAGAGCCAGTGAAGTTATAAATACGGTAAAAAGTTTTGGCTTTAGATGTTCTTTTTTTACAGATTTTCAAGAAGACTCGGTAGTAGATGTAATAGTTGTAAACAAGCTTGGTGTTTTGAAAGATTTATACGCAATCGGAGAAGTAGCTATAGTGGGAGGAACCTTTGTAAAATTAGGAGGGCATAATCTACTTGAACCTGCATGCTTTAATATACCCGTTATATACGGCCCTTATACGTTTAAGGTGAGGGATTTAAAGGAGTTTCTTGAAAAAAATAAAATCGGCTATGAAGTAAAAAATTGGGAAAGTTTAAGGGAAACCCTTTTGAAAATTCTAAAAGATAAGTACAAACCTGCGGTGAACATAAAAGAGTATTCGGAAAGGATAAAAAGGTGTTATTTAAGGGAAATAGAGGAAATCTTAAGAACCTAATACTTTTTTGATAAAGGGAATTACTACTTGATTGAATTTCTCCGGGTTCTCGAATGGGGGAAGGTGTGCAGCATTTTCAAGTTCGTAATACTCCGCTCCTTTTATTCCTTCTGCAATTTTCTTTACTACGGAAGGAGGAGTTACTTTCTCGTCGTCTTTACCTGCAATTACGAGGGTGGGAACGTTTATGGTGGAAAGGAGTTCCGTATTATCCTTTCTCTCTGCTAAGGCTTTCAAGGTCTTTATTATTCCTTCTGTGGAAGCCTTTTGCATTATACATCTTAAAGTTATCATTTTTTTCTCATCTTTCTTTGTAGCGGGAGAAGTTTGATTTTCAAGCATAACGTCTATGAGAAAATCTTTCCCTTCCTTTTGAACTCTTTCTATAAGTGCGTATCTTGCTTTTCTCCCTTCCTCGTTATCCGCTTCTGCACGTGTAGCAACGAATACAAAACCTTTTACCAAGTCCCTATACCTTCTCCAGAGGTCGAACATTATATACCCGCCCATACTGTCTCCTATTGCTATTACCTTTTTGATATTTAGCCTTTTAATTTCGTTAACTACGTAATCGGTAAGTCTTTCTACCGTATAATCTCCTGGAAGGTTAAGGGAGTCTCCGAAGCCGGGATAGTCTATTGCTACGTATGGAATAGCATTTTCTTCAAAGGCACAAAATTGGTACCTGTACATATCCTTGTTTAACGGAAAAGCGTGAAGAAATACTACTGCTTCTGGGATATTTATTCTCAGCATGGAAAATATTCTAAAATAAAACGATGAAATGTATAGTTTTCATTCCATATGTTAAACATTTTCATCCGGGAGGTAAATATGAATAAAAAGGAAGTTATAGACATATTACTTTACGATGTAGCTCTTGAACACACCGCTATAGTTCAGTACCTATACCACATATTCCTGATAGGGAATGCCCAGATAACGGAGGAGATAGAGAAGATAGCCCGTCAGGAGATGAGGCACATGAAGTGGTTCGCCCAGAAGGTGATCCAGCTCGGGGGTGAGGTGGAGTTGAAGAGATTGGAGGAGGAGATAAAGGTCGGGGGTCCCGACTGGAGGAGCATGTTGGAGAACGATGTGAACGCGGAGCAGATGGCTATAGAGACCTACTCCAAACAGTTAGAGGTCGTAAAGGACGACTCGGTTAAGAGACTCTTAGAGAGGGTGATAAACGATGAGACCGAGCACAAGCACGAGTTCTCCGAACTTTTGGAGCTGGTCAAGAACAGGGAGTTCTCCGAGGAGGAGAAGGCTCGGGCGGACGAGAAGACGGTGGAGATACTAAACAAGCTCCTGAAGGAGGAGTACAGAATAATCCTTGACTACCTTCACAACTTCTTCCACTCGAGAAACTGCGAGTGCAAGGACATAATGCTCGACCTCGCGATAGAGAGTATGGTCCACATGGGAGAGCTCGGGGAAAAGGTGGGGGAGATGGGAGGTATGCCCGACCTCTCTATGCCCGAACTTAAAAAAACTAAGGAGGTAGAGGAGCACATAATCTACGAGGAAACCTCCAAGGAGGAGTACCTCAAGAAGGCAGGGGAGATCTCCGATCCTTCCATCAAGAGACTCTTAAAATGGATAAACAATCAGGAGGAGTACCACAAACAGAGACTATTGGAGTTCATGAGGAAAATGAGAAAGCTCACCGTAGGCGATCTGAAAGGGAGGAGAGCCTGATCCTCCCCTCGAGATCCTTCACAAACTGGTAGGCGGTCCTACCCGAGAAACTCCCCCTCTCCGTAGCCCACCTCAGGGCTTCCCTCTCGAGTTCCTCTCCGTTCACGCTCAAGCCCCTCTTCCTGACGTAGTGGCGGACGATATCGAGATACCTTTCCTTGTCGAAGGCAAAGAATCCGAGCCTTATCCCGAAGCGGTCTATCAGGGAGATCCTTTCCTGAAGGGACTCGGAAGGAAACTTCTCCTCTCTCTCCACGTCCGGAATTAGATGTCTGCGGTTGGAGGTAGCGTAAACGAGGACGTTCTCAGGTCTCTCCTCTAGGTCTCCGTCGAGAATGGATTTTAAAAGCCTAAAGGTGTCTTCGTTAGGCTCAAAGGAGAGGTCGTCGAAGAAGAGTATGAACCTCTCCTCTCTGTCTCTCAGAATATCGTATAGATCTGTCAGGGAGGGTATGTCCCACTTATAAACCTGAATGAGCCTCAGTCCCCTGCTTCCGAAGGTATGCAGGAGAGATCTTACGAGGGAGGACTTGCCCGTTCCCCTCTCTCCCCACAGAAGCACATCGTTGGCGGGAAAGCCCATAACGAACTGCTCGGTGTTCCTGAAGAGGATCTCCTTCTGCCTATCTACGTTCCTCAGATCTTCTGGATCTGATATGGAAGGATGTCTTATAGGCTCTATATTCGAAGATCTGACTCTAAAGGCAAGGTGTTCTCTG
>QNXQ01000152.1 GCA_003978875.1 Aquifex sp.
AAAGAAGACTTGGAAGAGAAGAAACTAATTCTTGGCTCTTCAAGGTTTGCAACCGAATACATGAACGAGCCAACCTCTGACGAAGAAGCGATATTCAAACCCGAGTGGATAAAGTATTACACAGATGCGGAAATCCCACCAAGAGACAGGCTGATAATCACTATGGGAGTAGACCCCGCAACTGGAAAGGCTCATGGAGACTACAGCGCTTACGTTGTGGTAGGAAAGGACAAAGAAACAGGAAAGATTTACGTTTTAGAGTCTTACGGAAAGAAAATATCTCCCGAGAGGTTTACACAAGACATCATCTCGGCATACAAAAGATGGACGCCTAAAGTGATAATCTTTGAAGAAATCGCTTTTCAAGAAATTTACAAGAAAGTGATAATGGAGAAAGCTTCCAAGGAAGGAATTCATCTACCCATAAAGGGAGTAAAACACAAGCTTTCCAAGGCAGAGAGGATATACAGACTTGCTCCCTTGGTGGAAAACGGATTTATCCTCTTTAGGGAAAACCAAACACTTCTGATTGACCAGCTTTTAATGTTTCCTAAGGGAGACCACGATGACCTTCCTGACGCCCTTGAGATGGCTGTTCAGGGACTTGAGAAAGGTGAGAAAACTCTAAAGCTCCTTAAGTTGAGGTGGCTGTGATGCTGGATTACGAATTTTTGAAAAACTCATACTTAGGAATTGGTGGGTTCTTAGACGGCTCATACATTGAGCCTTTTCCGAGAGAAACTCACCAAAGAGTTTTAAAAAGAAAAAAGTTGGCCATTAACGTAAACCTCGTTAAAAAAATCGTCAACACAATAACGGGACACCTGTTTAGAAAATCTCCGATTAGAAAAATAGAGAGCCTTGCTTACAGAACCTTTATTGAAAACGTTGACATGCAAGGAACCTACATAGATACCTTCATGAAGAAAGTCTTTAAACTCGGACTCATTTACGGGACGGTTTTCATATTCGTTGACAGACCTTCCCAAAAAGTAAAAACTCTCTTTGAAAAACAAACTTTCGGAGTATTTCCCTATGCGGGAATAAGGCTTCCCACACACCTCCAGAGCTACAAACTTGACCGATACGGAAACCTTGATAGCATAACCTTTAAAGAACCTGACCCCGAAAACAGATACATATCTATTTACAGAACCTTTACGAAAGAGGAATGGGTAATCTCCACTGATGTTCACGGAAAAAACGTTATATCCTCAGGAACTCACTCCCTCGGAATAGTTCCCGTTATCCTCTACTCACCGATGCAGATAGAGATACCGGGAAGCATACTATCCGTTCCCTTTATCCTTGAAATAGCTCAAATACAGAAAGCGGTCTATAACCTGCTTTCGGAGCTCCACTCCGTCCTGAGGGACACAGCTTTTCCCATATTTACCTTTCCGATAGGTTCTCCAGAAGACATTGAAAAACTTGAAAAAGAAATAATGACGATAGGAACCGAGAACGCAATAGCATACGTTCCTCAGGGAAGTGCAAGACCTGACTTTGTAGCTCCACCGCCTGAACCCGCAAAACAAATTCTTGAAAACGTGAAGTTTTTAATAGAACAAGCCTATGAGCTTGCAAACTTAAACTTCAAAGGAGGTGTTCAAAAGTCCGGAGTAGCGAAAGAATACGATTACCTTGAGTTTACAAAGATGCTTTCGGACTTTGCCCAAGGACTTGAGGAAACGGAATACAGGCTTGCTCAGATTGTGAGCCTCTGGGAGGATGAAGAGTTTAAAGGATACATTGAGTATTCAAAGGAATTTACTCCGCTTGACAAGGAAAAAGTAGTAAAGACCTTGCTTGAAGTAATAAACAACCCTGAAATGCCGAGGGAAGTAAAGAAAGAAGCGACGAAACTCCTTCAGAGGATGCTTTTCGGAGATTTCCTTGACGAGCAAAGACTTAACGAACTTGACAGGATAATAGAGAGTGAAGACGACTTTGAAGAGAAATTGAGGAAGGAAGGACTTCTTTAGACAGAAACCTTTTGCTTTTCTTCGTAACGTTTTTTAACCGCTTTTAGAACTTCAACAAAGGGAACATCGTAAAGTCCCAACTCTTCTACGGTATACTTCCCGGAAACAGGATGGCTTTCAAAGTATGAGATGATATCGTTTAAAAACGATGGTCCTGCCCAGAGGTCTATATGGAAGTAAGAAACACTTCCATCTTTGTCAAATGCTATAGTAATTTCTGGAAAGATTTCCTCGTAATCTGAAAGCTCTTCCGAAAACACTACCGGTTGGTCTGTAGCTTCAAGCGTTAAGGAATCCTCGCTTTGTTTTTCAAGTTTTAGTTTTACGCTCATAGAGTTTAATATATCTCTCTCCTCTATTAATACTATTTTCAGACATAGGTTGAACCGTGTAAATGTAGGCAGGATTTTCCTTACCGACAACGGCTCCGAGATAATACTTTCCATACCTTTTTACATAGATAAAAGCTTTATACTTTCTATCCTCAAGGATTGTATCAGGTTCCGCTAATATGTTTCCAAGTTCGCTTAGTGCTTTTCGCCTTAATTCTCTTTGCCACTTCCTTCCCTTAACAGTAGAGGCTTCCTCCTCCACATGCCTTTTAGCATGTTCGGTAAGAACCCTTTCATTTCCGAGCAAGTCTTCATAAATTGCCACCACCTTCGTTTTAAAGCCGTGTATAGGATGAATTACTTCATCTCCTACCTTCACTCCCGCCTTTCTCTTAGCTCCTAATACCTTCACAAGTTCCTTTTTCTCTATCCACTCTTTCATCTCCCTTCTCGTTTTCAATCTTAAACCCTTCTCGTCAAAAAACTCTTCTATCGGAACTCCGGCCTTGTATAGCTCCCACGCCCACTTCCTCGTCTTTAGCCATTCCTCAAAACCTTGAGGGTTTTCCCTTATCATTTCTTTTAAGCTCCTGTCTTTGTATTCCTTCTTTAGCCCGCTTACCGGTATCAACAAACATGTGCAATGGGGATGTGCTTTTCTTCTTGGAACCCTGTCCTTTGGCCATACTCCCCTTCCCAGACCAAAGTCAACATTGGCATACACATCGCATATGTCCGCCCTTGCATGTGCAGGTGAAAGCCTCCATTTGTAGCCTACAACCAAAGGGTTTTTTTCCGTTTTCTTTATAATGGATAGATGCATTACATTGGAAACTTCCGTCCTCGCTATCCTGCTGAGATAATAAAGCTGTTTATCGTATGCCCACCACTTTACCGCATCTTTTACCGCTTTGTCGCTCAGCTCCTCAACCGCTTTCGTGAGTTCTCGCAACAACGTCTTGTGTCCAAAATAAGTCCCGAGCCTTGAACGCTCCTCTATATACCTTTCATACTTCTCTATCACTTTCTTCCATCTTTCATAACTCTCTTCTCCCTTTATTACCTTCCTCGCAATCTCCTCAAGCTCCCTTATGTGCTTCGGTTTTCCCTCCTTTACAAGGTTTACAAATTCTTCATCCGTTAGCCTTTCCATTTCATACTGAAACTCATAGGCTATCTTTCTTGCTCCTTCCCTTAGCTTTATGCTCTGAAATAAAACGCTTTTGAAAATTTCCTTTAGCTCCCTTTTCCTCTTCCAGAGTCTTTTTGACAGATTCAAACCGTCGGGATATTCATACTTCTCTATTTCCTCTAAAACTTCCTGCCTTAACCTGTCGTCAAACCCTAAAAACTTCCCGACCCGCAAAGAGGAAGCCTCTATTAAGCCCTTTACGAAATTGACATTTCTTTCCACCAGAGAATTTACAAGCTCAATAACTTCAGGAGTAATCTCGTATCCGTTCTCTTCAAGCATCTCAAGGACTTTCTCTATTACCTCCTCGGTTGAAAGTTTCAAACTCTCAAGATTGTCTTCAAGCCACTGAAGAATCAAATTCCTGAGAAGTTCCCATTCCATAAAACAAAAACTTCAGGTAATCAAAAGGAACTTTGCGTCCCTTCAAATACAAATAAGAACCTATCCTTTCAAAGTATGAAAACCCAAACACTTATGTGTTGGGATGAAATAAGTAAAGAGCTTTACGGTTCGGAAAATTACACACATATTCTCATGAAAGAAAATCCCGAGCTTGCCTTTAAATACTTCCTTCTTCCTCCCGGCACTGAAGTTAAAATCCCTGAAATTTCGGAAACCTATGCGGAGGAACTTCCGCCTTGGAAAAGATAGCTTTTAAGCTTTTCTTTGAAGATAAAGACATAACAAGGGATTTGTCTCCCTTCTTGCTATCACTCAGATATACGGACTATGCAAGCTCACAAGACGATGAGCTTGAGATAGAGCTTTCAAACGAAGACCTTCGGTTTTTAAAAAGCTGGTATCCCGAAAAGGGAGTAAAGGTAAAAGCTTTTATCGGTTATGAAAATAACCTTCTACCTTGCGGAGAGTTTGAAGTAGAAGAAATAGAGTTTCGTTCAAATCCTGAAACCTGCACCATAAAGTGCATCTCCACTCACGTTTCCAAAAAATTAAGAACCAAGAAAACGAGAGCTTGGGAAAATACCACTCTATTTCAGATAGTAAATGAGATAGCAAGAGAACACGGTTTGAAACCGATACTTCAGGGAGAAGACATTCCCGTAAGGAGGATAGACCAGAACCAGCAAACGGATGCAAACTTTTTAAACGAACTTGCAAAGAAATTCGGATACAACTTCAAAGTAGCGGGAGACAAACTCGTTTTTGTAGAAGCTAAATCCTTAGAAGAAAGCGAACCTGTTATGACCATTAAAAGAGAGGGAATATTGAGTTATGAAATTGCCGATAAAGCAAGAAAAATTTACAGGGCTTGCGAAGTCAAATACTTTGACGTTCAAAAACACAAAGAAATGACCTACAGATATGAACTTGAGCTTCCCGTAGGAGACACGATAAGACTAAGCGAAAGAGTAGAAAACCTTCAGCAAGCTGTAAAGAAAGCAAAGGCAGTGTTAAGGAACAAAAATAAAAACAAAGCTCAAATCAGGATAGAGCTCGTAGGAAATCCCTCGCTTACTGCAGGACTTACGATAAAGCTCCAAGATTTCGGTATTTACGATGGAAAGCACTTTATAGAAAAGTCAGAGCACATTTTAGGTCCTTTTGAAGGATACAAGACCTTTTTGGAGGTAAGAACGTGCTTGAACTACTAAATGAGGTCTTAAACAGACTCAAAAACCTTGAAAGCAAACTTATCGTGAAGACAGGAAAAGTAGTAAGCGTAAATCCCGAAAAAGCCACGGTAAGAGTTGAAATAAGAGACATAGACCAAAAGGTAAGTTATGAGATGCCCGTAGTGTATCACAGAACCGTTAAAGACAAGACATACTACATGCCTGAAGTTGGAGAAGAAGTGATATGCGTATTTGTAAATGAAACAGAAGGATTTGTTCTTGGAAGCGTTTACCACGAAGAGAATACACCTCCCGCGAGTGATAAAAATCTATTTGTCTATGAGTTTGAGGATGGGACTAAAATTGCTTACGATAAAAACTCGGGAAAACTGACCGTTGAAAATCCAAAAGAGGTCATTTTAAAGGTTCAAAATACCATTAACGAAGAGACTCAAACCCTGAGCATAAAAGCTGATGCAAGTGCAAATTTAGACACTCCCACCTTTACCATCACAGGAAACGTAATCATTGAGGGAAACCTCATGGTAATGGGAAATATCAACTCTATAGGTCAAACCACCGCTCAAGGAGGACTGAAAACCTCTCCTCAGGGAATGGCTGTTTTCGTAGATGACCTGATAACCAAATACAACACTCATACCCACGCAGGAGGAAATCCTCCTGATAATCAACTACCTTAGGGAGGTTTAAAAGATGGCTGACGTATGGCAATCTCTGACCTTAGGAGACGTATTTTCGGGAATGAACCGGAGTTTAGGAACTGTAAAAGCTCAAGCGGATGACCTCTTTATGAAGTATTCCGCAATTGCAAACCAGTTTAACGAAAAAGTCAATACTTTGGAAAGAATTTTAAACGGGACGGGAAGTTTACTTGACAAACTCCAAAATACGGGGATATACGTTTTAAACCTAACACCGGGTAGCGGAAATCTTGTGAGCAGAATTGCAAATGCTCAAAGTCCGCCCACCGGAGATTACTCCGCAGGGATAGTCTTGGGAGTTTCATCTGTTGACATTCAAAAAGTTATACAAGCTTACGCAAACCTCATGGATGTTTTAACTAAACCCATTGAGGTACCCTAAACCATGTGGGGAAGCTTAGGGGAGTTTGAATTCAAAATCTTAAGGTCTCCCAAAAGCTTAACAAGAAGAATATCAAAAAGGTATGCGAGACATGAAAAACTTATTCAGAAAAATTCGCTTCAGTATACAGGTGAAAATGAACAAGAGATAACTCTTGAAATAAAGCTTCTCTATCCCGATATGCAAATACTTGAAAGCCTTTACAGGACTAAAGAGCCTCAACCGCTATTTATAGGTAACAAATTCATAGGTTACTTTGTAATAGAACAAATAGAGGAAAGATACAAACTAACTACGCCAAATGGAAAAGTTGTCTCTTTGGAACTTTCACTGACTTTGAGGGAAAGTCATGTGGAAGATAATACCTGAAAATGAGCTTATGGAAATAGAGCAGAACATAAGAATGATTTTGAGAACGCCAAAGGGTAGTGTTCCTCTTCATAGAGATTTCGGAATCTCCTATAACTTTTTAGACCTACCGCTGAATAAGGCTATCGTAGTTCTCAGAAACGAAATAGTAAAAAGTATAAAAAGATGGGAAAGGAGGGTAGAGATAGAAGAAGTAAAAGTAGAACCTGCCGAGGAAGGAGCTCTACGAGTAAAAATAATTTGGAGAAGTAAATATGGAAGGGGAGAAGTTGTTGAGAGAGTATCAAGTTGAATTGGTAAGGAAAGAAATAAGCTCAAAGTTTAAGAACTTAAATAGGATGTTGAGAGTAGAAGAAGTAGCTGAATACTTAGGCGTCGAAAAAAGAACAGTTAGAAAGTGGTGCAGGATAGGAATGATAGAAGCTGTGAAACTTGGAAAAGAGTGGAGAATACCTGTAAATAGCCTTATAAACTTCCTTGTAGAACGTATGAGCTGACCCTTCAACTTTTTCCGCAAAAAAATTAAATTTTCCGCAAAAAATTTAAATCGGTTTATGACCTGAAGGTAAGGAATTTTTAAGGTTATTGATTTTCAAGCAAGACACGAAATTTCAAAATATGACACGCTAAAACACGTTATTTAAATTTTTCGCGGAAAGTACACTTGTCTTTTACGTATCCTACAGCTCTAACTAGGTATTCCCTTTCATTGATTTCCACATATTTTCCACCCGTTTCAAGATTTGTTTTTTTGATAGCCCTGTATAAGTCTGAAAGGGAAATTCCGTACTGATACAGTTTTTCGGGTTTAA
>QNXQ01000061.1 GCA_003978875.1 Aquifex sp.
AGGCAAAAAAGCCGATGATCTCGGATTATACGATGTTAAGGTAGGAAAGCAACTATTTTCCGCAGTTTATCTTTTCAAAAAGGAAGTAATACCGGAAGAACTTTTAAAGAAGTGGGGAACTGTAAATTGGAAAATAAGTGTCCTTGAGAGAAAATGGAAATAAATTAGTAACTTATAAAAGCGTTAAAACTAAAGGTTTTTAGACTTTTGATAGATTTCCTAAAATGACAGTATGAGAAAAAGAAGGAAGAGAACCGAAAAAAGGGAAAAACCTGAAGAAACGATAAAGAAAATAAAGAACAAAGAAGTTTACTTCGTTAAGGGAAACACGTATCCGTTCAAAGAAGAACTGAAAAAGCTGGAGGCGGTGTGGATTCCGGAAGAAAAAGCGTGGAAGATTAAAGGAGACAGGCTGAAGCTTTTTCTCCTTGCAAACGCGAAGAAAATCAAAAGCGTCGAACTTGAAAACAATACGTTAAAGATAACGTAATTCAAAGTTAAGAATCTCGCCTCTCCTTCAGAGAAGGAATAATCTTGGTTTTTTAGACTTTCAACGTATCTCTTAACTCTTCTTTTGAATTCCTTGATTTTCAAGTATCAAACTTCTTTGTCCAAGAAGTTTGGGAATTTCAGGGATATATTCCCTTTAGTTGTTTGTTTACTTGTAGTTGCAATTTTTAAGTTAAAGAGTAAATTTTCAGATAAGGAGGGGAAAATGGTAAAACAGAATTTTGATCTAAACCCAAGAAATCTTTTATACAAAAATATATTTGATACATTAAAAAGCCTTCTATACGATTTAGGCGAAAATGAGAAATTTCTTCTACTAAAGGAAGAAAACGAAAAATCTGTACTATATACGCTCAAAGGTAAACCTAATGTATTCATTGATTTGAGATTAATTTCCGATCCTTACAATCCCCGGAGAGTTTTTACATTGGCACTTATAACGCATATAGATGTCTTATTTCAAGCCACAGTGGATTTTTACTTAACACGGAGCGGTAATTTTGTTTTAATGTCATGGGCAGATAAAACTCCTAAGGTTGTGCAATTAATTGGGAATAGTTTATCCCTAGATCAAATGGTTAGTATAATAAATCATTTTAAAAATTTATTTAAAGGAACTATCAAGCATAGAGATAATTTACTATCTATTCTCTTTAAAAAAGCTGGAGTTGTAGATAATCGCACTTATTTACATTTCATAGAAGAAGAGATAAAAATATTTGGAGAATTGCAAAAATTTAGATTTTCTATATGTAGAGAACAAGGGAAATTTAAAGTTTTATTTGATGATATTTTTAGCCAGAATTTTACCTCCGTTACTAATAGCATTGAAAAAATAGCTACTCATATTACTTGGAAATATTTAAATGGAAATTATGAAAATACGGAATGGTTTCAAATATTTTCATTCTCTCCTTACATTATAGTCCAACAAATCGAACTCGAGCCGTATATTGAGGAGAAAAGAAAAAAACTTTTCTTTAAGGAAAGGAAATTTAAAGAATATAATTCTGCTAAATATATTCCAGTTGTATCTTTTGATATTTCAAAAGTAAAATCACTTTTCTACAAGTTTATAGATATGTACGGAATTTTAAAGGATTAATTCTTCGTTTGTTCTATCTTAAGCTTAGTATAATATTAATGTAGTAGATACGATGCTTCCAGATATTAATTACAAAATTTTATGGTTCTTTGCATCCATATTTACACTTGTTGTATCAACTAATTTTAGGATCATTGGAGATATTGTAGTTAATAGCGATTTAAGAATAGATGAGGTTTTTAAGCTATTTTTTGTAAGTTTAGTTCGCTTTATTGCACTTTCAATACCAATTTTTCTCTGGATTATAAGCTTTTCTTCGGATATTAATTTGCTTCTTTATTTGCTAATATTTAGTATACCTATTGAAGGATTAATTTCTTTAGCAATTAATGCGGTATTTTTTAAAAGCTTTGTTTTCCTTATACTATCATTTACAGATATAGGTCTCCTATGGTCATGTTTTGTATATATAATATTAATAGAAAACGGTTTAAAACTGAAAAATGCGTGTACCTTCCTAACAGGTCTTATAATCATAATTCCATTATTTGCTCAAGTTGCCTACTTCGTTGCTGATGGGATTTCTAAATATGCTGATAAGACCGGATCTTCTCCACAAAGTGCTATGGCAGCCGTAATAGGTTTAACCGTATGTTTTTTCGTATATATAGCAAATGGAGTAGTGTTTATGCTATATCCTACGTTTAAATTATGCGTAAATGAATAAAATATTACATTTACTTTTTACAAAGAACATCTCTTTATTGCTTGTACTATGCTATTAGTATTCCATCCTACGAGTTCGCAAGAAACTTCTTGGATTATTTGAGGAACCCTTTCTTGCCCCCATGGTTTTACCCCTACTATGGGTTTTCCATAATTTAGCGCTATTTCTATTTCTTTCTGTATCCATTCTCTGTAATTTACATACATACCTGCTAAAACTATGACAATGTGAACAGGTTGTATTTGTTTCCTAAGTTCTGCTATAAGTTTACGTTTACCTACTACAGTATCAGGATCTATTACTGGATCATGCTGAGGAACAGAATAATTTCTCCATTTAAAGTATGGTGCCCTATCAAGCATCCCGACGAGCCTATAGTAATCCTCACTATAACGCCATGCATGGCTAATAAAAATACGATACTCCTTCACTTCTTACCTCCTTTGTTTATAATCTTTTCAATTTCTTTTTCTATATCTCCAATATTCAAAATCCACTGAGTGTTTTCTCTTGAAATTAAACTTTCCACACGTTCCACCAATAATATAAAAGCTTCCTCCCTTTCTAAGTTCCTATATGGACCTGCTTTTGTTATGTAAAAATATTTTTCATGTTTTAATGTCTCTGCAGTTGTTCTATATTCAAGCCATAGCTCATGATATTTGCCGAGGGAGTTAAACGCTGCTAAAATTGTAGTAACCACTCCACTCAAGGCAGTTAAATAGTAGAAGATAGAACTATTTTGCCCTAATATTACTAAGAAGGGAATTAATCCTGAAAAAATTATTTCTCCAGCCTTTATAAACTTATACCTTTTCTGCTTTTCCACTGATTTACTATCGTACCATTTTATCTGGTCTTCCAATCGGTTTTCTAAATACCAATCTTCTAATTCCTCAAAAGTTTCAAACTTAGGTATAGCCATTTTCAAGCCCCTTTAGTTGCCTAAGAAATTCCTTAGTTTCCAAACTCACATTCACTACCTTCTTTATCAACCTGATAAAGTATTCCTTGTCTCCTGTCTCTTTAATATAATCCGCAGGGTCTATGACTATACCGCTGTCTTTGTGTTTTCTCGGTCTTACATACTCCGCTAACCACTCTAAAGGGCTTCTTCCCGCTATTTTCCACTCATAGGCTTCTTCTGGAATTCCTTTTATGGTGATGTATTCGTTATATCTGATAACTGTGGGCTTTTCTCTGTCTATTCTTATATCCGGGAAGTAAGTTTCAAGCCTGTCTGTATCTCCTTTTATCTCAACTTCAAGGGGATATTCGGGAGCACTTTCATAGTTTACGTGCAATTCCGCTAAACGTTTCCCTATTTCTACCAGTTTATTAAAGGTTTCTATGTCCTTAGGTAAAGGAATTCTCGGTCTCTCTCTTTTTAAGTCATTTGCATACTTTCTACCGTATTCGGGATTGCTCAGAACCGCATAAACGTAGTAAAAGATATCTTCAGGGTTAATATCCGCTTTTAGATGGTCTTTGAGCTTTCTATAGAACTCGTATTTGATGTTCAGTCTTCTTCCGTAGGTTTTATTTCCGAGCTTGACGGTTTTAAAGAATTTTGGGGGAACTGAGCTAAAGAGGGTTTTCTGGGCTTTCTTCTTTGCATCTTCGGGGGATATGTAGATGTAGAGGGGGATAGATACCGTGTTAGCCATAGAACCGTATTCAACTATTCCATCGGTCATCAGGATGGAAAAATCCTTATTCGTTCCCGTCCCTGTAAAGAACATTACCCTATTCTCCGCATCCTCGGTAGGGAAGATTTGGGGGAATAACGTAGGTCTATGAATAAATAACTTGCTAAAGTAAAGCCACATATCTACGAAAGGCCTATAAACCGCCTTCCTTATTTTGCCTGCAGTTTCAAAGGAAACTTCTTTAGCATCTTTGCTAAACACAGCTTTTATAAGTGACTCACTCCACGAAATCTTTGTCTTATCCGTAGAAAGCTCTTCCTTTCTCCTTATTTTGCCTTCCTTTACTAAGCTCACATGTCTGTTATACTCCTCTATAAACCTTTCCATCTTCTCACGGAGATTTTCTTTAGAAAAGTCGTAAACCCAGTGGTCTCTGCCCGTTGTTATACCTAAAGTTATAACCTCAAATATATCCTCAACACTTACAAACCTTTTGAACTCTTCTGAACCCTGATTTATCCAGTTCCCGTCTTTATCGGGAATTATCCTTTTCCACAGAACGCTTTTTACACTCCCAAATTCCCTTAAAAGCCCCAACTTCTGATGACGTTTTAGGTAATCTTCAACTTGATAGTAGTAAATTTCCGCAGGTTCGTTTCTGTCTTTTTTATCTTTTACCAAAATAAGCAACGCTACACCCGCACGGGAACCTTCTCCGAAAATGCCGTCTCCTTCCTTTCTTCTTTCTTCCCCTTGCTTTCTTGCATTACCTCTGAGGTTAAAGATGTAAATCTTTTTAAATTCCTCAGCTAAAGTCTTTCTAAAGCCGTCAAAAGAGTTGGAGTCTATAAAGCCGTTGTTAAGGACAAAGGCTATTATTCCTTTCTCTCCAACTCTGTCCGAAGCATACCGAACCGCACGAACGTAAGAGTCATATAGGGCGTTTTTATTTCTTGCTTTTGACCTGTCCGCATAGGTCTGCTTTATTCTCCTGTCAAGACTATCGTATTTTAAGGACATGTTTAAATCTGTCATATCCTCTTGACCTGCTCTCCACGGCGGATTTGAGATTATCACATTTATCCTTGCCTTGTTTTCTTTTTCCATAAGCTCCGTATAGCTCTGAGGGAAAAATCCAAAGGAGAGTTGATGTCCTTTTCTTCTTTTCTCGTCAAGCTCAAAGGTATCAGTTAAAAGCAGGTATTTAAAGGGTTTATATTCATTTGTCTTGTCAAAGTATGTGCTTTCTACGTTTGCAAGGGCTATGTAGTATGGAAGTAGAAGTATCTCATTTCCCCATATTTCACCGTTTTGATATTTTCTCTTAAGAGCTTCGGTATCAAGGAAGCTCATTAATCTCGTTAAAAAGGTTCCTGTCCCCGCAAAGGGTTCTAAGATTACTACATCTTCATCGTTTAAAGATTTTCCAAATTCATCCTTAAGAATGTCCTCAACACTTTTTATTAGGAAGTCTACAAGTTCAACGGGAGTGTAAACTATTCCGAGCCTGTCCGCAATGTCGGGAAATGCAATCTTAAAAAAGCTATCATACAACTGTCTTAAAAACTCTTGTCTTTCAGTCTCTTTATCTATTCCCTTAACCCTTATCCTTACTTCCCTGTAGAAGTCCTCAAGGTCTTCAGTTTCTGCCTTTATGAAATTTGTAAAGTGAGATGCTACCTTTTCAATGGTTTGTGCCACGGGATTGTCTTTTAAGAACTCATAGCCTTCAAATATAGCGTCAAATATAGGTTTAGTTATCATGTGTTGAACGAGCATAGATTTGGCTTCATCCTCGGATATTGCGGGATTTATAACTTCCCTCAGAGCCTTTAGGAAATCTTCAAAATCCTTTTTAACTGTTTCATCTCTCTCAAGAGCCAAATTTACGTGGTTTAAAATCCTTTTTACCTTCTTTGCAACATCTTTAGCCCAGCTTTCTAAATACTTTCTCCCTCCTACCTTTTCAACTATCTTGGGAATAACAGTTTTCTTTAGCTTTTCTCTAAGTTCGGGTGGTATGCTTTCTGAAAATTCCATTACTAAAACCGCATCACTTGAAAACTCGTCATGTCTTCTTCCCGTTCCTCTGCTTTCATATCTTGCTTCCCCTTCCACACCATCAAAGGCTTCTTGTTCTTCTACATACTTGTTTGCACTTATCATTACCTGTCTAATCCTTGCTATAAACGATTCGTCTAAGGAACGGAGAGCGGAAGCTATTTGCCATATTGTTCTAAAACTTGGATTTTCTTGAAGTTGTTCTTCTATGGGTTTGTCTTCTGATACGACAACAGGAATGACAATATAGCCGTATTTCTTTCCCGGAGCTTTTCTCATTACCCGTCCCATAGCCTGAACTATGTCTACAACGGACTTCCTTGGGTCAAAGAAAGCTACACAATCTAAAGCTGGAACATCTATCCCTTCCGTTAAAACCCTTGCATTCGTTAAAGCTCTTACATTTTCATCTCCTCTAGGTCCTTCCCTTAGCCAGTCCAGCAGTCTTTTCCTTTCACTTGCGGACATATTCCCGTCTATGTGGAGAGTATTTACGGTTATAGGACTTTCAATTTCCTTCACTACATTCGGAATTTCTTTAGCTATTTGCTTTGACCTTTTTATGTTTGAACAAAAGATAACAGCCCTTCTTATGTTTACTTTTTCCTCTTCACCTTTTATATTTCCCTCAAAAGCTCTGATAATACCGACCATCTTTGCTGTATCCTCAACTTTAGAAAGACCTTTGTTTAAATACTCGTAAAGTTTTTCTTGAACTTCCTTCTCGGAGACTGTCAAGACTACCACCTTATAGTCGGTTAGATGTCCCTCTTGAACAGCCCTATAAAAGGTATACGAGAAAAAAGTGGGACCATAGATTTCCTCATCGCTCATATCGTATACTTCAAGTTCATCTTCTTTAGCTTTTTCCTTTACTCCTACACTAAAAACCTTCGGAGTTGCGGTCATATATAACCTCTTTTTCCCTTTTACATACTCGTCGTAATGAACCTTCTTAAATACGCTTACTTCGTTTTTCAATCCTAATCCGGTTGTGTAGTGAGCTTCGTCGCAGATAATTAAGTCAAATTCGGGAAATCCTAACTTCTGAGCCTCTGATATCACATCTATTGATTGGTAAGTGGAGATCACCACCGTCATACTGTCTTTATCAGGCTTTCCTGCAACTGCATATAATTTCTGTGCATCTGTTGTAGGAGGTATAGGAAGAAGGGAAGTTTTATCTATGCTATCTTCAAGCTTACCTACGCTTTTATCACTTGCAACTACAAAAGGTCTTATAGGGATTTCAGAATCTTCCATCCATGCCCTTAGAGTTTGATCCGCAAGTGCTATTGATGGAACTAAGAAAAGAACGTAACCTCCCTTTCCAACGAGTTTTTCCGCTATTTTGAGTGCTACGAAAGTCTTTCCCGAACCGGGAGGCATTATAAGCTTTCCTCTGTCATTTTCTTCAAACCCCTTGAGAACTTTTTCAACCGCTTCCTTTTGATACTTCCTTAAAACCTTTTTAGGCTTAAAAGGTATTTCTTCGGGTTTTTCCCAGGAGAATTTATCCCAATCTATAAGTTCTATTTCGTCTTCTACATCAATTGTGCTGACATTATTTTTTCTTAAAGTTTCCTCCGCATGATTTGTAAGTTCCCCTATATAGACAAAAAGTCTGTATTTAAACTCATCAGGTGTAGCGGAAGCTATGAATTTGGATACCTCCTCATGGGAAATCTTAGAATCGAGATAAAACTTTGCCTGTATAGCCCATTTATTTCCTTCTTTATCAACAGCTACAAGATCTATCCCCGTGTCATGCCTACTTCCTCTGTCAGGATATTCCTCCCATAACCATACTTCTTTAAATAAATTTCCCCAGTAGTTGTGTTTCTTTAAAAACTGCTTTACAAATCTTTCAAATAACCTCCCTGCCTTCCTCGTATCCCCGTTAGCGTATTCCAGAAGCCTATTTATTATTTCCTTAGCGGTATAAACGCCTACCATAAGATTATTATATCCAAATTGACATATCAATGGTTGTGTATAAAATCATCTGTATGAAGATTCGTAAGAACATAACCCTTTCAAAGAAGGCGGAAGAATATTTAAGAATGCTTGCAAAGGAAAAGAAAAAATCTCAGAGTGAAGTCATAGAAGAATTAATAGAAAAAGAAGCCAGAGAATACGAAAAGAAAAAGAAATTGGAAACTTTTGAAGAATTACTAAAAAGTGCAAAATATTACAGTGGTAAAATAGGAGATAAAACTATACAACAGATAAAAGAGGAAATGGGACGTGAACCTTAAAAAAGTTTTCGTTGATGGCAATGTAATAATAGACATATTTGAAGAGAAAAGGGTTAATCACAAATATTCAATAAAGGCTATTCGCATACTTTTGTCAAAAAAGGTAGAACTCCTAACAAGTTCTGACTTGATCACCACCATCTATTACGTGCTTTCTAAGATTGATAAAAGAAAAGCTCTTTCAGATATAGAAAAAGTAGTGGATATTTTTAGCGTTATACCTTTTGGTAAAGAAGACGTGAAAAAGGCTATAAGACTTATGAAACAAGACAAAAAATTTAAGGATTTAGAAGACACGCTTCAATACGTTCTTGCCAAGAAGGAAAAATGTCAGCTTATATTATCAAACGATGACAGCTTTTATTCACCTGATATTGAAGTGCTAAACACACAGGAGTTTTGTAAAAGATGGAACATTTCATAAGCTACAGTTGAAGTTTAAAAGGAACTCTGAGATAAGATTTTAGTAATGATGGAAGAAGAACTAAGGAGAATAAAAGAAGAAACTAATGAATTAAAGAAAATGCTGCTTTTTATGGCATGGTTAAACAAGAAACTTAAGGAAAGGGGAACAAGAACACTTCCGGTTCTTGTTGGTGGTAGTGCTGTTGAATTATATACCTTCGGATACTATGTATCGGGGGATATAGATTTAGTGGCACAAAATAGAGACGAGATTAAAAATATTCTGCTATCCACAGGTTTATTCAAAGAAGTAGGAAGAATATTTATTTCCGAAGAATTAGGAATATTTGTTGATAATACGTTGGCGGGAAGCTATGAAAAAATCAGGACAATAAAGATTCCAGAACTTGAAGCTGAAATTATGGTCATAGGAATTGAAGATTTGATAATAGACAGGCTAAATGCTTGCATATTCTGGAATAGTCAAAGTGATTGTGAAGTCGCAAGATACTTATTTGAAAAGTACAGGAATGAGCTGGAATTAGAATACCTGATTGAAAGAGCAAAAAAAGAAAAATTGCCACTGGAGAAGATAGATTTTTTAAGGAGGTCAGGGAATGAGAAAGGAGATTATCTTAAACCTTGAAAAGATAGAAGAGGAATACAGGAAAGCAAAGATTGAAAGACTTAAAAAGAATTATCCTGTAAGGTTCAAAAGAACCAAGCCGAGAGAAAAATTCAAAAGGGATGTTTTAATAGAATTTCTTGTAAGAATTACTCCACCTGCCAAGGATATACTTTCTGGAAGAGCCTTTTCGGAACTATTTAAAAAGGAAAAATAATGGAACACTTCATAGACACCTATCTTTTCGAGCTAAAGAAAGTAAGAGATAGCAAAACCGTAAAGAAAAAAGAGTATCTTCTAAAGCATTTAATAAACTATTCTGATAACCTTCCCGTATTTGACCAATCCGAGATTTTCTCCTTCTATGAATACCTAAAACCTCAGGGACACTACAATCAGGGACGTTTTCAAGGAAATAAGGCTTTTTTACGAATGGTTGCAGGATCAGGGATTGAATTTAAAGTTTGACGAAAAAGCACTGAGGAAACTCTTTCAATCAAGGAAAGCCCAAGAAGCTTTAAAGTCAAAAAAGAAGTATTACTCGGACGAAGAAATAAACCTTATCCTCAACGCCATAAGGGGAACCGTGGAGGGAATTCCGGCCAAACACCCCATTTACTACGTTCTTACGATATTCTTGCTTTGTTCAGGATTGAGAATTTCAGAAGCTGTTAAGGTAAGGAAAAAGGACTTTGAAATAAAGAGAATTCTCACGGAAGAAGGGGAAGAA
>QNXQ01000060.1 GCA_003978875.1 Aquifex sp.
GTAGAGAGCATTACCTTTCTGAGCTTATCCGCTTCAATTCCTTCAGGTGGAAGTGCAGCGGTTAGAGATATAACAGGGTTTTCGGGAAACACTTTGCAACCTAACACCTCAAGGGCTCTGCGCACACCTTCCGCCATTTTTGAATACTTCTTTTCCAGCTCTTCAATACCGACTTCAAGCATAATTTCCAGAGCTTCTTTCAGTGCAAGAATTAAAGTAATCGCCGGTGTGTAAGCGGTTTGTCCCTCCTTTTGCTTTTCTACTTCTTTTTTTATAGAGAAATAGTAAGCCCTATCGTTTAATTTACTTTCTGCTTTTTCGGAAAACCATAGTATAGAGAGACCGGGAGGCAACATGAATGCCTTCTGAGAGCCACCGACTATTACATCGATTCCCCATTCATGGGGTTTTATATTGTAAACACCTAGAGCCGTAATAGCGTCTACAACCAAAAGGATATCCTTATTCTTAGTTATCTCTCCTATGGCTTTTACATCGTGATACGCACCTGTAGAGCTTTCCGACATCTGAACGAGAATTCCTTTAACGTCGGGATGTTTCTTTATTACATCTTCCACAGCTTCCGGGTCTACACTCTTACCCCATTCAACCGGAAGTTCAATTACATCAAGGCCCCAGCACCTGCCCAGTTCAGCCCACCTTTCTCCGAATTTTCCACCTACAACAGCTATTACTTTATCCCCAGGTTTAAAGAAGTTTTGAACGGAGGCCTCCATAGCCCCCGTGCCAGACGAAGCAAAGAATACAAAATTTTCAGAAGGGTTACTAATTAGCTTTTTGAAAAGTTCTCTTGTCTTTAAAAAGGCTTCCGTAAACTCTTTGGTTCTATGGTGAATTATCTGCTTACTTAAAACTTCCCTTATCCTATCGGGAATTTCAACAGGACCAGGAGTAAAGACTCTTTCCCCTTTAAAGTTATAAAACTTCATACTATCTCTAAACCTGAGAAAATAAAGCTGATTTCGTACTGGGCACTTTCAGGGGAGTCAGAAGCGTGAATAGCATTTTTCCCTTTATCCGTACCGAAAAGGGCTCTTATGGAATTGGGAGCTACCTTTCTCGCCTCTTCGCTATCGGTAGGTCCGATAATTTCCCTTACTCTTTTTATAGCATTTTCACCTTCTAAAACCGCTGCAACTACAGGACCCGAAGACATAAACTCTACCAGTTCCTGATAAAAAGGTCTTTCTCTGTGAACGTAATAAAAGTCTCCTGCCTTTTCAGGGGTAAATCTGAACATCTTTAGAGCTTTTATTTGGAAACCCTCTTGAATAAACCTATCGAGAATCTTTCCCAGCGCTCCTTTTTCCATAGCGTCAGGTTTAACTATTATGAGTGTTCTTTCTACAGCCATTTATACACCTCCGAGTCTTGCAAGTTTTTCAAGTTGGGTTTTAACGGAAGTATCGAGCACGTAAGCTTGTGTTTTAAAGATAAACCCTCCTATGAGGGAAGGGTTTTCCTTAATTTCTATCTCAATATCTCTATTTAAGAATTTATTAATAGACTTCTTAATTTTTTCGATGGTTTTCTTATCCAGTTTCCTCGGGATTATAAGTTCTCCCTTAAGCATTCTCATTAACTTTTCAAGTTCAAGTTCGTAGAGTCTCTTTATTTCGGGTATGAGAGACATAGCATTTATATCCACGAGATATTCAAGAACTTCTACAACTTCCTTAGGAGCTCCCTGTTTCTGGGCAAGATGATTAAGAACCTTTATTTTCTCATTTCTATCGATTTGAGGGGAAAGGAAGAAGTTCCTTATAATCTTGTCCTTTCTATAAGCGGAACTCAGCATTCCGAGGAACTCATCTACCTTAAGTATGGTATTTTTCTGCTTAGGGATTTTTTTCACTAAGAGCCTTACAGCTTTTCTCGCCAGCTCTTTTCTCTTAAGCATTCTTCTCCTCCAGGAGTTTTAACTGGGTTTCTATGTATTTTTTCTGAACGTCTGCCTTTTTAAACTCTTTTACAAGGAGTTCCTTTGCAATCTCCTCCGCCTTCTGTATTCCGTAAAGGGTTAGCTCCCTTTTAGCTCTGTTGAGTTCTATTTCGATAGTTTCTTTTGCCTTTTCTTTTACCCTTTGAGCCACTTCTTGAGCATGCTCCATTATTCTTTTCTTTTCTACCTCAGCAGTTTCTTTGGCAAGTTTTTCGTATTCTTCCGCTTTCTTTTTTGCATTCTCAAGCTCTTCCTTAGCCTTAGCAAGTTCTTCTTTTGCCATAAGGAATTCCCTTTCGGAACTTATCAAGTTATCAATTATTGAGTTGTAGAATTTTTCGAAGGCTTCCGTAATGGGTTTTTTGCCAAAATAGTAAACCAAACCTAAGAAGGCTAAAATGTTTAACCCTTTCCAGATTAGTTCTCCTGCGGAGTGACCGCTGTGTCCGCCTTCTCCCGCAAAGGCTACAGCTCCTAAACTAATTAAGATTCCCAAAACCTTACCCATCATGCCGCCTCTCTCAAAATTTTCTTAACAATGCTCTTAGCTATATCAGCAACGGATTTTTCAAGTTTCTTCTTTTCCTCTTCGAGGTTTTTCCTGATTTCCGCAACAGCCTTTTTAATTTCTTCTTCCGTTTGTTTTTCCGTTTCGTCAATTAACTCTTTAGCTTTAGCTTCAGCTTCCTTTCTCGCGGATTCAATTATGCTATCGGCTTTCATTTTAGCTTCTTCCAAAATTTTCGTGGCTTCATCCAGATACTTTTGTGCTTCTCCCTTTAGTTTTTCCGCTTCACTGAGGTTTCTCCTTATGAGCTTATCCCTCGATTCTATTACGTCAGAGTAGGGTTTTACGTATATGTTGTTGAGAATTAAAAGGAATATTATGAATACTGCCAACTGGACTAGTATAGTTGCGTTGGGCATTACTCCTATGTCCATCAGTCTCCTCCGCAAAACAATTATAGCAGAACTCACTCTTTCCTCAAAACTTCTATAACTTTCTCCTTCGAAGCTTTTACGGAAGGAATTATTGAGGATAAGAGTGAGAGTATTAAGGTACCTAAGAGTGTAAATATGACGTCCTTTAGTTTTATGTGAACGGGAATATAACTCATCATGTAAACCTCTTCGGATACCCTTATCAGTTTGTATTCGTTGATAAAGTAAGCAAGAATATAGGCATTCAGCACACCGCTCAATGCACCTATTATTCCAATACTTATTCCCACAATGAGAAATATGAGTAGTATCTCTTTTTGCTTCATACCGAAGGTCTTAAATATAGCTATATCTTTAATCCTCTCTTTCACTTTAACAAAGAGTAAGCTTGTAATGTTAAAGGAAGCCACAAGAACCATTAAAAGTAGAATGAAAAATAACCCAAGTTTTTCCAGCTCCAGAGCGTTAAATAACGGCTTATTTAAGTCTATCCAAGAACGTATTATTACACTATCTCCGAGTCTTTCAATGAGTTTTTCCTTTACTTTATTGGCTTTATAGGGATTTTTAAGGTAAACTTCTGTGAGATTTACAGCGTAATCCCTTTTGAAAAATTCCTGTGCATCTGACAAATCCATGTATATAAATGCAAAATCCTTATCGTAAGCACCGGTATAGAATATACCTCCCACTTTAAACTTTCCTACCTTGGGTATAATTCCCGTGGGAGTCCTAATTCCGAAAGGAGAAATTAAGTTGACTTTACTTCCTATTTGAACATCCAGTACATCCGCTATTCCTCTTCCGATAATTATCCCTTCTACGTTTCCCTCTTCAAGGAAACTCTCAATGAATCTCGTGAAGTTCTCATCTGTATAATCCACGGCCTTTATACTTACACTCTGGATTACTTCACCGTTGGAGATGAAAGCGTTAAATATTTTAAAGTTCAAAAAGGTTTTTACATCTTCGGTTGAAGAGAGAACGGAGTTTATTCTGTTTTCTTCCGAACCGGAGTAGAGGGTAATGACTATATGGGGAGTATTGGAAAGAATTTTGTTTTTGAGTTCATCCTGAAATCCGGAGAACACACCCAGTGTGAGGAGTATTGCGGAAACGCTTAAAAATATTCCGAAGAAGGACATAAGGGAAATAATTAAGGAAGTCCCTTTTGAGCTAAAAAGGTATTTGATAGCTACCTTCAGATATAACTTCATAGCATTTTCAAGGCCTTTATAATTTCCTGTTGTCTTTCTAAAACGTATCTCCTTACTTTATCTTTATCCTTTTCCGAGTATTCCGCTTCAAAACCTATTCTTATATAAATTCCTTCCTCTGAAATACTTAAGTTCCTTACTCTACCTTTCGCGTGAGCTTTACCGTATTTGGGTAAGTGAACATAAAGGTCAAACCAGGAGGAGGGTCTTTTTTGTATAAGTTCTATTACCTCACTTGATGCCGGTGTGTCTTTTTTGAGAATTACTCCCACTCCTGTTTCACTTATATCTTTTGCCATAACTTTGAGCTTGTAGCTGTCTACAATAAGCTCAACTATTACAGGATTTGCAGGGTCGGGTTCAACTCTTACAGTCCTCCTTTTTATAAATTCCGGTTGTTCCCTTAGTTCTTTAAATTCGACCACCAAGTCTCCTGAATTGCTTACGACTTTACCGTAAGCGTATCTATTTCCCGTATTTATATAAACTTCCGTTCCCGGATTGAAAGCACCTTTGAATAAGCACCTTCCCCAAGAGAATCCGAGCAGTTTTGAAGTTTTATCTATCCAGGAAAGAGAAAGTTGTGTTTTTACAGGAAGCTCTTTAAACTTCGTTGATATATGATACTTCTCCCCTACTTTAAATAATTTATCTAGTTCGGGCATCATTCCTTATAAATTTTAAAGTTTTTTCCACAATATGTAAGATTCAGAAACAAAACTTAGGGAAACTTTGCAAAAGTTGTAATCCTTGAGCCATTCTCCCTTTAATTGGCTTCCCTTAAGGATAAAAACGTATTCATCAGCCAGACTTTCCATAAGTTCTTTCACGTCTTCAAATTTTCCGAGAGCCCTGGCTACGCTTACATCAAATTTTCTATTTAGTTTTTCCGCTCTTTCACAAACAACTTCGTAGTCCTCGTTTACCTTTACCTTGATATACTCCAAAAAGGCACACTTCTTTGAAACGGCCTCAACGAGAGTCAGCTTTATGTCTTTTAAGTATATTTTTAATGGGATGCCGGGAAATCCAGCACCGGAACCTACATCTACAAAATGTTTTCCCTTCCATTCGAAATTTATACTTTCAAAACATCTTACCAGGCTTACACTATCTATAAAGTGCCTCTTTATTACTTCTTCAGGCTCTCTTATGGCGGTAAGGTTGTGAACTTTGTTCCACTTTAAAAGTTCTTGGAGATATACATTAAATTTTTTTGCCTGCTCGTCATCCAGTAAAAACCCTTCTTTTTCAAATAGCTTTTTAATCTTCTCTAACATCTTTCAGCTTCAAACTCAATTTTACTTTCCCGTAAATAATTATCTCTTGGGGAATGTTTTTGCTTTTCAGGTCTCTCTTTATAACGATTTTCTGAATTCTTTTACTGTTTGTCGGAAAAACTTCAAGAAATTTACCCTTATCCTTTACTTTAAAAAGATTTGTCTCTTTTATTCTTCCTTCCTTAATAAATTCAACTATCAGGGGTAGCCACAGTTTTTTTCTATATACATCTTCTCTCCTAAATATCCTTTCCTTATTTTTTTCCCTCTCATATAGGAACATTTCATTTCCTTTTTGGACGAACTTGAAATCGTAGGTATACAACCAGCTCATACCTTCTGATGTTTTGCCTTCGGCGTAAGTTTCATTGTCTTTCAGTTCTATTTTTACGTTTCCGACTTTAAAAAAATAAAGGTACACATCGTAAATTATTGTTTTTGAAAAGCTCAAAGAAAAAAGCAGAAGAATTAAGAATATTTTCATATTTCACCCATCATTTTCAAAGCTCTTTCTACGGCGTAAACAGGGTTTTCACTTTGGGTAATTTCCCTCCCTATTACTATTATGTCTGCTCCTTTCATTTTTGCCTCATCGGGAGAAAGAACCCTCTTTTGGTCTTGAGCTTTATCTTTATTTATCCTTATTCCCGGAACTACCGCTAAGAAATCTTTAGGGATATTTGATTTTAAAAATTCTACCTCCTCTCCCGAACAGACTACTCCGTCAACTCCCATTTCTATGCCGAGTTTTGCAAGGTGCAGGGCAAAGCTTCTTATATTTTCAAAGGAGCTTTTTAGAAAGTTAATGTAACTCTCGTCGTGGGATGTGAGAATTGTAACACCTAATAACTTCAGATTTCCCTTAACTTTAACAGCTTCTTGAATCATTCTCTCTCCGCCGAGCAGATGGATAGTTGTGTAATCTACTCCGAGTTCTCTAATTTTGTCTACAGCAAGACCTACAACGGAAGGTATGTCGTGGAGTTTTAAATCTAAAAAAATCTCGTAGGGGAACTTTTCTTTTAATTCCCTGACTGCATTACCTCCTCTTTCCAGGTAAATTTTGTGGCCTATCTTAAGGACTAAAGGGAGTGATTCAAAGGAATTGTATAAATCCTTTACTATCCTCAGTGCCTTCTCCCACGGAATATCCAGGGCTATACAAATTTTTGCCATAACTTTATAAGTTTACATACTTGCTGGCTTTTTCCATAACGCTCTTTACGTAGTCCCAGTTATCTGCCCTGATACCGTTGTAGGCCTTTACGGCAAGTTCCCAACTGCCGTATCTTTTGAAGTTTTCCTTCAAAATTCTTACACCAAGCTCGATATTCAGTTCTATATCGTAAAGCTCTTGAGGTGATTTTATTCCGTATTCCTTCATCAACCTTTTGTTGTGGTGAAAGTTTATCTGCATAACTCCTATATCTTCCGTTCCATCCTTGTTTTTATTGTAGGCTTTAGGGTTGAAATTGCTTTCTTTTTCTATTATTGCAAGAACCAGGTTTAAAGGAACTCCATACTTTTGAGCTTTTTTCCTTGCAACCTCTTTTACGTATTCCTTGGTAATTACGGACTTAACAGGAGTTGAGTAAAAATTTACCACTTTCATGGGAGATTTTTGGGGTTTATAGGCCTTTACATAGGAGTAAAAATCTCCTCGAATATGCTTTTCTCTGGTAACTTTAAGAGGTATAGAGCTTGAAAAGAAATTCTCTATTTTCATCCTTAAAGATTAAATTTAAGCTAAAAATTTCTGCCGAGCTTTTCGTATATTTCCCTTAGGGGGATTCTATAGTATATCGGTCTTCCGTGGGGACAAACGTGGGGGTTTTCTAACCTTTGCCACTCTTTTACAAGTTCCTTGATTTTTTTCTCGGAAAGTTTTTGACCTCCTTTGACGGAAATCCTGCAGGCTAAATCTT
>QNXQ01000094.1 GCA_003978875.1 Aquifex sp.
AGAGTTGAAGGACTGTTTTCAAAAGTAAGATTCTTAGAATTGAGTGGCTGGAGAAATTTTATTTGTTTGCTTGTTTACCTCTCCGCTTTAGGTGTCGCTTCCTTTATTTCCACTTAATTTCTCACCCAGCGTATAGAATCCTATAGAAACCCTGTTCATAATAGACTAAATGATACTAAATCAACTTTTGGATTCTCCCAAATCTCTTCAGGGAAATATTTCTTAACTAATTTATTTCTAAGTTCTACTGCTTCCTTAGTAGATAATTCCTTCGTTGGAATGAGCAAAAATTCAAGTTTACTTAGATAATCTTCTTCTTTCAACACGGGAATGACTTTTTGAAATTGCTCGTTTCTTCTGAGTTCCGTATATATCCTTTTGAGATACGGATACTCCTCTATAACTTCCATTGCTTTTTCGCTATCTTTTAAAAACTTAAAAATTGAAAGATAGGTATCCATATCCAAGCTATAAGTTTTTTCTAATTCTTTGAAAGAGTTCAAAACATCAACGTAAGACATTTCCTTTAAATTTATTCCTACTATTTCCTCAAATAAAGCTTTTGTATCTTCATACATACCGAGGTTTGCAGTAGCTATTATAGCTTTTGCAATCAGAACTTTTCTTTCCCTCTCCCCTTGGTAGCGCTTAATATATTCTTCAACAAGTTCTAAAGCCCTATATGGTTTACCTGTCTTTAATAATGCATCTATATATATTACAAGAAAATCAAATGGGATTATGTTAAACTTTTTCTCTATTAACTCTATAACTTCTTCGTTTTTCCCTAAAGAAGTCTTGGTAAGGAGTAAAACCTTAAAACTATCTAAGTCATTATTATTAAGCATCAAATAATTCTCTATTTCCTCTTCCAGCTTACGTAAATCCTCTACAGACTTTGCCCGATTAAATTTTTCCTGAAACTCCACTGATTTCCTTATCGGAACTATATTTCCCATACTCTACACCGCCATCAGTTCCAGTTGTTCTTTAAAGGTCTGAATTGCTTTCCGCCTCTTCTCGGGTGGGAGTTTTTGGAGAAGTTCTGTAAGGTCATCAAATAAAACATATAACTCCTTATTTATACTTTCTTCCGAGGTCTCGTCTTCTATGAAATAAGAAACTGGTACTCCTAAAGCTTTTGCTATTTTTTCAAGGTTTGAAGGAGATATAGCATGCCTGTTGCGAATATAATCCGAAATTGTTCCTTGACTTATACCGGTCATTTTCGCAAGCCTATACTGCGAAATTTTCTTAATATCAAGTAAAGTTTTCAGCTTGTCTCCAATAAAATAGCCACGTTTCGTAAGTCTCTTACTTCCCGTTTTTTTCATCAATTTTAAAACTATCTCGGTTTTTCCGATATATAAAGCTTCTGTAATACCGTTTGACATATCGGTAATTCCGAAGTATTTTATTTTGTAAATGACTAAGTATCAAATTGCTAAAAAAACGGGAATTTCAGTTTCCCATATTATAAGTGTTCTCAATGGAAAGGAATATGCATCCTTAGAAAAAGCAGTAGAAATAGAAATCGCAACAGGAGGCAAATACAAAGTAGAAGATTTAGTCCGTCCTGAAGTAGCGGAAGCTTTGAGAAAGTTCTTAGCTCTCAGGTGTCCCATACTTAGAAATTTTCAAATTTCCGAAGACAAGCAAAGTGTGAAGAAAGAAGAGAAAACTACGGTGGGGGGAAAGAATGTTTAGAGCAAAAGCTATCTTTCCACTGCTCTTAGCAATAGTTTTGTCATTTCTTTTAGCCTTTCTTTTGCTTGAGCTATTAGGAACAAAAGCTCTTCTCTTCGCATTTCTTTATCTTGGTGTCCTCCTACTACACTTGCACTTCCTCTGCCAAAAGCATCTAAACGCTCTAAAAGAAGAGATTCAAAACGCTTCAAATCTTCAAAACGAAGATAACCCTTTTGATGCCGTTGCTTCAAAACGTCTACTACTAATCCTTGCAGAAGGGTTAGCAGAATCTTATCCGCCTTGTCGTGTCCTTCAGGTCTTGAAAGAATTTCTAAAAGGTAGTAAAGGACTAAAAGGTTTAGCTCTTCCATTTTCCCGCCCTCCTTTCTTCTATTTTCCCTTTTTCAAGTCAAAAGATGCGAAAGACGAAGCGAGAACTACGGTGGAGGTGAAGGAGTGAGCTCAGAGTTTTTCAATAATTCTTATAGCCTCTTCCTCGGTTCTGTCTCTGGTTTCAAGGTAAATCTTTGTAAGAAGGTCGTAGTATTCAGAGGTATCCATATTGTTCACCGGAACAATGAAGTAAACGGTTCCATAAGAAGCAATAAAAAGTTTGTAAACCCTTACAGCCCCTTTACTCGTTTTTGCAACGCCTACCTTTTGCCCCCAAAATTCCAGTTTATCTATAAGCCACCTCAAGAGAACATCCTTAGACCTGCTCTCTTCCAGCTCGGAACTGTTATCGGACGTTCCTTTAGATTTGTCTTTGGCTCTTTGTGCGGCAAAGTAGGAAGCCAAGATTGCACTGATAGTGGTTATCAGCCCTCCTACAAATGCGACGATAAAAAGCTTTTCAAAAGGTGCTTCTATCAGAAAGAAAGCTGTCATGAACACTGTTCCAAATGCAATGAGAAACAAAACCATAACATACACCTCTTTAAGGAGCTTGTTCACAAGGATAGTGGCGGTGGTGGTTACCAGCTTGCTTACTGCCTCTTCCCAATTCATTTTACCCCCTCCTTTTCTTTTATTTTCCTTTTCCTGTTCAAGGTTTCTAACGTGGAGGTAAAAAGGTGAAACCTGAAGAAGCCTGTGTGGTTATCTTCTTCATTTTTGCAGTCGGAATGTTCTTAGGAGTTTTAGCAGGAAGCCGTCATGGGTAGGTTTGTAAATACATCTCTTACCGGTATGCTTACACATATTTCCGTCAGGAAGAAAATAGGGACATGTAACTATCTCAACCTTATCGCCTTTATAGACAAGGGAAACTTTAGGAGGCCAATATTTAAAACCTCCAACCGCACAGTAAACTTCTTGATGCTTATAGGGATTTTCACGGGATTTACCTACATAGTAGCCAATAGTAAATCCCGAAGCAAAAGTTGCAACAAAAGGCCATATCTTAGCTCCAAGGTCAAGAATTTCTTTCCACATAGAAAAAATTTAACTTCCTTCCAAAACTACGGTGGAGGCTCAGAAATGATTTTAAAGAAGTGTTTCAATCTCCCTTCTTATCTCATCAGAAAGCTTTTCTACTCCTACATCCTGTCTAATGACATCAACTATGTTATGAAGAGCCTCGTATATAGCCCTTACGAATGCTTCAGGATTGGTTCTGAACTCCTTAGAAGAACAAAGTTTGCCAAGAACAAGAACCTCAAAAAAAACCCTATCACTGATGAAGATATTCTTCTCATAGCAAAAGAGATACAGTCGCAATACACTCCCACACAAATCAAGCTCCTCAAGTATTTCCTTCAGACTCTTATCTACCTCTCTTTCAAGTATGACATCAAGCTTAAGGAGTTTCCCTATAATCTCGGAAATCAGCCTGCACATCTCTTCATACGTGAGTATCTTCCTCTCATAGACAAGCTCCTTGTACTTGTTTCTTCTTGTGAAGAAGTAGGTAAGGATAACTCCGCTGACCTTCCTGAGAAAACTAAGAGTTCAAAAGGAGGAAAGTCATGTGTGAACTCACAATCATTTCGTTGTTTGCCCTATGCTTTGTTCTACTTAAGCTATACGTCAGCTCAATCTCTTCCGAAGTTAATAGTAACGAGAGATATAGCAACAATAGGCATAAGCAACACCCAAAGCATATCCAATAAACGCTCTCTTAACTTTGGGCTTTCTGCAGTGTATGCAAGAAAGGCCAAGAAACCCGCAAGTAAACACAACGTTATAAGAACAATAGCGTTATATTTTGCTTCCTTTGAAAGGTTATCAATTATTTTCCTTATTTCTCTTAAAAAGCTTTTAAACATTTCGCTTACCTCCTCAGGTTTTTCTTTCTCTTCTTCGTTCTATTCTCCCCCTTCTCCAAAACAAAAAGGAGGTATAAATAAATGAACCTCAAAAACCTTCCTTTCAAAACAGTTTTAAGGCTTGCTAAGGACCTTTCGGGAATGACACTTGAGGAACTATCGGAAAAAACCGGAATACATCTTTCTCAACTCCAAAGGTATTTCTCCGAAGAAGACTACTATCCATCTCCTCCCAAGATTGTGACAATCTCAAAAGCCCTGAATACCAAACTCTTAGCCCAGTGGTTTATGGTGCAAGTCGAAGGAATAGAAAACGAAGCTTTTAAAGGATACTCGGACGTAGTCGAAGAAATTGAAAAAGTCACCCGTGAAATTGTCAAGGCACTGGAAGACGGAGAGGTAAACGAGATGGAAAGACAGAGGATTTTAAAGGCAGCTGCAGGAGCCTATAGTGCCTTAGAAGGTCTCATAAATGCCCTTCAAAAAGGAGGTGTGAGAAAATGAGGAACGGAACGTATAACGGAAACGGTAAACATTATATTAACCTCTCTGAGCTCGAAATTGCAACAAGAAATACCGAAGCGGAAGAAAGAGCCATTATCGCTACAATCTTTGAAGCACTTGTGAATGAAGATATTGAAACCGTCAAAGAACTCCTACACCTCATTGACAAATATGACCTTAAAAGCTCTGACTTTTCAATGGATTACACAAAATCTGCCTACAAAACCCTAAAGAGATTTCTCCTCACTCATGACGAAAAACACTGGAACTGGGTAAGTTTCAGGGACTGGTGTGAGAAAAACGACAAAAAAGAAGACTTTGACACACTCAGGATAATGTATGAAGACGATTACGGAGATGCGGTAGGAGTAGAAGCCTTTGAAGAAGCCTTAAAGATAATCAAAGAACATAGGATAAGAAGCGAACTATGGATAAAAGCCCTATCACTGCTCTCAGACAAAAAACCAGACCCTGAACAGCTCATAGAAGAACTCACAAAACTTGTAGAAGAAACCAAAAGGGAAGTAGAGGTAATCAAGAAGTCAAAGAAAAACAGTTTAGAAGAACAAGTATCAAAACTTTTCACTCCGCCAGAAGTCTTTGAAAAAGCTACCGAAAGAGAGTGGTTGATTCCTAACTTCCTTCCCAAAAATACTCTGATAGGAATATCCGCAAAATTCGGAACCGGTAAATCCCTCTTAATCCTTCTTCTCCTAAAACGCTACATACTACCTCAAGGGATAAAAGCGATTGTAGTGGACATGGACAACTTCAGAGACACTTTGGGTCCCAGAGTCAACAAAACAGGTCTTATGGAATACGTTCGTAGCGGTCAATTAAAATTTGTCACCCGGGAAACTGCTAACGTTCACGTAAACAGTGAGGATTGGAAGCTCCTAAAGGAATACTTCTTAAGTCTTGAAGAACATCATGTTATCGTCATAGACACCCTAAAAGACTTTGCTGCGGGAATGGATTTAAACACTGACGATAAAGCCAGCAAGGTGATGCAAGAACTAAAAGAAGTGGCTTCCAAACACACCGTGATATTCCTACATCACATTCCCAAAAATTTGAACGAAGAAATGCCCTTCAAAAACTCAACGACTATAGCAGATATGACGGAATTCTTTTTCTTCCTACAGGAAGATAAAACTGAGAAAAACATCAAAAAACTCACTCCATTTAAAGCAAGAGCTCCCGTAAACAAAAAAGAATTCAGAATCTACGAAAACGAAGAAGGACTTTTAGATGTAGAAGATTTAAAGCCTTCCAAGTATAGAGAACTTGAAACCTTTGTAAAACTCGTTTACAAGGCTATTGAGGAAGGACACGATACTAAAAGGAAAATAAGCTCTTATGTAGCGGAGAATTCCGAAATAGGAGAAAAGAAGGCAAGGGAACTATTGGAAAAGTATGAAGGAAAGCTATGGGTAGCAATTCAAGGAGAAAAGGCTCATTACAAGGTTTATAAACCTTTAATGCCACTTCAAAAAGCTCTTAACAAGATAGAACACTGGTTAAGTAAGGAAAACGTTGAAAATTCGGAACTGGGCAACCAACTGGGCAACATTGATTTTCAACAGGGAAGTGGAAACGAGAAACCTATTGAAAATCAAGAACTGGGCAACGGTAAAAATCTTGCCCAGTTGGAAACCCTTGAAAATCATGAACTGGGCAAGCCTAATACTATATATAGGGAAAAGAATTGCCCAGTTGAGTCTAACACACTCAAGTTTGAAGAAGAAACAAAAAACATTCAGGAAGTTTTAAAAGAACTCCTCGAATACAGCGATTATGTGGACTTGGGAAGTGTCAAGATTTACGACCCTCATGAAGAGAACGCTAAAGAGATAGCTCGAGATTCGACGCTAAAGGCAATCCTTCTTGAGCTATACATTGCCCATGAGAGCGGAGAAGTGAAGGGATGGGATTATCTGATAGAGGAAGTAAAGGAAGGCAAAAAAACCTCCCATCAAGCCCTTAAAGAGTTCTTAGATGTCAAAGACATTGATTTTTAAGGAGGTGGAGCTGTGATTTTTCACGGAGTTTACAAAGTTCCATTACCCGAGCTCGAAATCAAGGAGGTAGAGTCTATGGAAATAAAAGTTTCAAAAGAAGAATTTGAAAGATTTTTTGAAGAAAGAGTCAAGAAATGTAGGGAAACGCTCATTGAGAAGGCTAAGGAATACGCAAATGACGCAGACAGGATGAAGAATTTTAACACCGCGGGAAGAATGCTAAACCTGAAACCCTATCAGGTAGCCTTCCTCTACATGATGAAACACTTTGAAAGCATTTACGAGATAGTGATGACAGGTAAAACGGTAAGCCCTGAGGTTTGGGATGAAAAGATAGGAGACCTCATCAATTACCTATTTTTGATTGACGCTATGAAAAGGAAAGAGATGAAAACGGAAGAGCTTCAGAACCTATCGGAGGTGTCGAAATGAACCTCTTCAAAAAAGGCCAAAAGGTTTATCACATTAAAGCCAAAGAAGTACTTGAAGTTGTAAGAGACAGCGGTGGAGTAAAGGTTCTGGTGAAAGACAAAAATGGAATTGAGCTGAGTGTACTGAGGGAATATTTAAGGCTTGCGGAGGAAAACCTTGAGGTGGACCAAAAAGACAGTTGAATTCTTACTCTCTCAAATGGGATTTTCAGTATCCATTGAAAGGATAAATACGGAAAACGGAAAAGCCTGGCTAATGAGAGCGGAAAAACTCACATTCAAAGAAGGCAAATACGAACCTCTCAAAATTGAAGCTTTCGGGACCACAGCAAGGTTTCTCTTTGAAGACTTCGTGGAGAAGTTCTTAAAGGTGGAAAGCCTTGGCAGTTTTTCTAATTCTCTGGAGTGTTACCTTTGCTCTTGGTTTTGTTCTTGGGTATGAAGTAGGGAAGCAAAGATGAACAAAAAGAAGAAAGAAAAAATAGACAGAATCATTGAGCTTATAAAGGAAGGAGTTCCTTATAAGGAAATCGCAAAGAGAGTGGGAACTTCTCACGGATACGTCAAACTCATAGCATCTACCTTTAAGAAACTAAACGGAAACGGTCAAGCTCAAGAAAAAGAAGAAGACCCTAAACGCGAAATAGAAATAGAAAGAGAGAAAATCAAAAGGCAAATAGCGGAAAAGAAATACCTTCAGCTGAAAAGAACACTCGCAAGAGACGAGAACATAATACAAGCTCTCAAAGAAGTCATTCCTCAATTTCCGGTTCCCGAGTTCGTAAATCCCCCTAAACCTACATACACAAAAGGCAAAGAAACCGCAGTATTGCTTATTTCGGATTAGCACATAGGAGAAGTTGTAAGCGAAGAAGAAACATTAGGACTGGGAGCCTTTAACTCCGAAATAG
>QNXQ01000156.1 GCA_003978875.1 Aquifex sp.
ATTTGTGTATTGGCCATCTATTCGTGTTTTGTTATTATCGGATAGGAGTAGCTTAAACGCTTCTTCATTTTTTAACTCCTTCAGGAGCTCTATATACTCTGTATCTCTGAAGGAAGGATCGTAAGATGCAGGGTCTCCGAATTTTTTACCCACATGGGAAAAGTCTACACTGGATATTATGAGTGGATTAGAAGAATTTTCTATAACATGTGTTATCCTTTTTGCTATTTCTTTTAGGAGCTTTTCATCTCCATAGGATACAATTGCGGGTATTACTTTTACTTCGGGGAAAAGGTAATTGAGGAAGATAGTTTGAAATTCTATAGAATGCTCCTGTTTGTATGCCAAGATATCATGAAATAAATCGTATTCAAACATTTCCTTTAGCTCTTTTATTCTTTGATTATCTACCTTAAGAAGACCGAATGGAGTTTTTAAGTCTAAGGGTAATACAGAAAAAGGTGTTTCGTGAAAGTAATGGGAAACTCCCAAAAGAACTACCAAGTCCGGATTTTTATCTTTGATAAGTGAGTAAACTTTTCCGTAAACTTTGTTTGCAACTCGTAAATCCATGTGGGGTACTATAATCCCTACTGCGTTTTCTTGAAAATTTTCTCCACATTGTAAAGTGTTCTCTATAAAGCTTTTCAATTCCTCGGGTTCATCGGGATACGCTTCTCCTGCATGGGAAGGTTCCCTGTAGCCTTTTTGAAGGAGTTTCTGTCTTTCTTCTTTCAATTTGTTTATAAATCTTTCGTTATAGAGAAGGAAATTTTCATCTAAAAAATTAATAATTTCTAAAAGTTCATCAGAGGTTATTATCTTCCCGGTTCCTTTTAAAAATTCCGCCTGCACTTCTCTAATTTCTCTGTTTCCATCAAGTAGTGAAAGTATAAAGAGCAATTCAGGAGTTATGAGAAGAGGAGGAGAGATACCGACGGGGTCGCTGAGTAAAAATTTTTCGCCATAAGGTTTTACGTCAACAAATCTTACTCTTGGCTTCATACTGCCTCTTCAAAAACGAGTTTAGGTTTTTCCTTATTCTTCACTACATCCTCATCTATAATTACTTCCTTTACTCCTGTCAGGGAAGGCACTTCGAACATTATATCCGTCATTATCTCTTCCATAATAGCTCTTAACCCTCTTGCACCTGTTTTTCTCCTTATGGCTTCCCTCGCTATTTCCTTAAGGGCATTATCTGTAAATGTGAGCTTAACACCTTCCAGTTCAAAAAGTTTTTGGTATTGTTTTACAAGAGCATTTTTCGGTTCTACTAATATCCTTACCAGTTCGTCTTCTGTGAGCTCTCTTAAGGTTGCTATTACGGGAAATCTTCCTACAAACTCGGGTATCATACCGTATTTTATCAGGTCATCAGGTTCCACCAGCTCCAATAGATTTTGGTTATCATCTACCTTCTTTATTTCCGCTTCGAAACCGACCCTTGATTTTCCAAGTCTTTGCTTTATTATGTCTTCGAGTCCTACAAAAGCTCCTCCGCAAATGAAGAGTATATCTGTTGTATCTACCTGAATAAATTCCTGATGAGGATGTTTCCTTCCTCCCTGAGGTGGAACGTTTACTAAACTTCCTTCAACTATTTTCAGCAAAGCCTGTTGAACACCTTCACCTGAAACATCTCTGGTTATTGACGGATTTATACCGCTTTTTTTAGCGATTTTATCTATTTCATCTATATAAACAATTCCCTTTTGAGCCGCTTTTACATCGTAATCACAAGCTTGAAGGAGTCTTACAAGAACGTTTTCAACATCCTCACCGACGTATCCCGCTTCCGTTAAAGATGTAGCATCAGCTATTGCAAAGGGCACATTAAGTATTTTTGCAAGTGTTCTCGCCAGGAGTGTTTTCCCTGAACCGGTGGGACCCATGAGTAGTATATTACTCTTTTCAAGCTCGACGTCATCCAGAACAAGTCCCGATTCCTTTGCTTTTATTCTTTTATAGTGATTGTATACCGCAACGGAAAGAATTTTTTTAGCTCTTTCCTGGCCTATAACGTATTCGTCAAGAATTTTCTTAATCTGTTCCGGTTTTGGAATATCTCTTAACTCAAAGTTATAGGAAGACTTTTTGTTTTCCTTAACTATGTGATAACACTTCTCTACACAATCATCACAAATATAAGTGTCATTAGGACCGGCTATCAGGACAAGGACTTCATCCTGTCTCTTCCCACAAAAAGAGCAAAACTGTTTATCCTGCTTCATAACCATTCGTTAAAACCTATTTCCTTTATTCTCTTTTTTCAATAATTTTGTCTATGAGTCCGTATTCTTTAGCTTCCTGTGGGGACATAAAGTAATCTCTTTCTATATCGGCGGTTATTTTTTCCTTAGGTTGTCCGGTATGTTTTGCAAGTATATCTATAAGCATTTCTTTTATTCTTTTTATTTCTTCCGCATGGATTATTATATCGGTAGCTTGCCCTTGAATACCGCCGAGCGGTTGATGAATCATTATTCTTGAGTGAGGAAGGGCATATCTCTTTCCTGGTGCACCGGCAGCTAAGAGGATTGCTCCCATAGACGCTGCCTGTCCCATACATATAGTTACCACATCCGGCTTTATGTACTGCATTGTGTCATAAATAGCAAGTCCTGCGGTTACCGATCCACCGGGAGAGTTTATATAGAGATATATATCTTTCTCCGGGTCTTGACTTTCTAAGAAAAGAAGTTGAGCCACTATAAGGTTAGCAACATGGTCATCTATGGGAAAGCCTAAAAGGACTATTCTGTCTTGCAGAAGTCTTGAGTATATGTCAAAAGCCCTTTCTCCTCTCGGAGTTTGTTCTATTACTATCGGAACAAGCTGATTAACCATTTCCTTCGGATTCATTCTTTACCTCCTCTTGCTTTGTTTCTTCCTCTTCCTTTTTTTCTTCTACTTCCACAATTTTGACCTTCGAAATTATATCTTTAAGGGCTTTTTTCCTCTTTGCATCTTCCGATACTACGGGTTCCAGCCCTTGTTCTTTAAAGTATTTCTTTATTTCTTCTACCGTTGTTTGATACTGCTCCGCCAACTCCTTGTACTGTTCTTCTATGTCATCCTCAGTAGGCTCTATACCGTTCTCTTGAGCGTACTTGTCGAGTATAAATCTGAGTTTTATATTCGCTTCAGCTATAGGTTTTACCTCTTCGGCGAGTTTTTTTACGTCAACGTATCTCGGGTCTATGCCGAAAGCTTTTAATTCATTTAGTCTTCTTTCTATAAGGAAGGAAACCTCTCTTCTTAGAAGTGTTTGAGGTATTTCCATATCGTGGAGTTCTACTAATTTATCCGCAACTTTATCTTCTATAACTTGATTTCTCAATTTTTCTATTCTTTGCTTTAAGTCCTCTCTAATTTTTTCTTCCAGAGCCTTTAGGTTATCGTATCCGAGTTCTTGAGCAAATTCGTCTGTTAGCTCTGGCAGAACTCTTTTCTTTATTTCCTTAATCTTAATCTTTATGTTTACTTTTTCTATTTCTTTGCCCTCTTGGTTGTATAAGGAAAGTTCTTTTAACTCTACTTCTTCTCCTGCTTTTTTACCTTTTAATGCTTCCTCAACTTCCGGTCTTAAAGTCCCTTGTCCCAGAATTACAGCAATTTCCTGCTTAACTTTTTCTCCTTCTTCTCCTACTTCCTCTACCTCATATTCCAATACTAGAAGATTACCCTCTTCTGCAGGTTCATCCTCTTCTTTAGGCTCCCATACGGCGTTGGCTTCCCTTAGTCTTTCCAGCTCATCCTTAACAAGTTCCTCTTTAAATTCTATTTTTGGAACCTCTACTTCCAGACCATCTACATTTTTAAGTTCAAATTCCGGAGCTACTTCAAAACTTACCGTGTAAGTAACCTTACTTTCTTTTTCCTCAACTTGTACTTTTTCAAGGAAGATATCAGCTACAGGTTTTAATTTAGCTTCCTCTAAAGCTTGTTTTAAAGTTTCATCTGCAACCTTCTTTCCTACTTCTTCCTCTACATAATCCTTATACTTAGCTTTTATAATCCACAGGGGTGCTTTCCCTCTTCTAAACCCTTGTATTTGAACGTTTTGTTGGAGTTCCCTGTAGGTTTCTTCAAGCTTTTCCTTTACATTATCTCCTTGAACTTCTACAGTGAGGGATTTAAAGAGTCCTTCTCTATCTTGAACCTGGACTTTCATTTTTACCTCCGGTTATTGATGGTGCGGGTGGCGGGAGTCGAACCCGCACGCCCTTACGGGCACCGGATCCTAAGTCCGGCGCGTCTGCCAGTTCCGCCACACCCGCTAAATACTTTATTATATTTAAATTCGCTTAGGTTTCCAGTATCCCAGATTAGTTTATAAAGTGAGATTTAAAATTTTTGTTATGAAGCTACATCGTGCTGACAAACTTTCACCTTTTATAGTTATGGATATTCTCTCTGAAGCCCAGAAGTATGACGATGTAATACACATGGAAATAGGAGAACCCGACCTCCTGCCTTCACCTCAAGTTATGGAAAATCTGGAAAAGGCTGTAAAGGAGAGAAAGTTTTTTTACACTCCAGCTCTCGGACTCATAGAACTAAGGGAAAAAATAGCGGAGTTTTATTACAAAAAATACGGTGTGGAAGTATCTCCCGAAAGGATAGCTATAACTCCCGGAACCTCTGGAGCTTTTCTCGTTGCCTACGCAATTACGCTCAATGCCGGAGACAGAATTATTCTACCTGACCCTTCATATCCTTGTTATAAAAACTTTGCCCATATCCTAGACATAGAACCTGTTTTCGTAAATGTAGATAAAAGTACAAACTACGAAGTTCGTAAAGAAATGATTGAGGAAATCAAAGCTAAGGCACTCCATATATCCTCTCCGCAGAATCCAACGGGAACTCTGTATTCCGGAAAAACTTTAAAGGAGCTTGCCCAGTACTGTGAAGATAAAGGTATTTTTCTTATTTCCGATGAAATTTACCACGGTCTTGTTTACGAGGGAAAAGAGCATACTGCTTTAGAATTTTCGGATAAGGCTATAGTTATAAACGGTTTTTCAAAGTACTTTTGTATGCCGGGCTTTCGTATAGGTTGGATTATACTTCCCTCGGAACTGATAAGAAAAGCAGAAATAGTTATTCAAAACATATTTATATCGGCACCCACCCTTAGCCAGTATGCGGCTTTGGGAGCTTTTGACTACGAATATCTGGAAAGGGTAAGAAAAACCTTCGAAGAGAGGAGAAACTTCCTTTATTCATCACTGAAAAATCTTTTTACCATAGATGCAAAACCTGACGGAGCTTTCTACATATGGGCAAATGTAAGCAAATACTCTAAAGATTCTTACAAGTTCGCCATGGAAGTGCTTAAAAAAGCAAAGGTAGCTATCACTCCGGGAATAGATTTTGGTAAGAACAAAACAAGGGAGTATGTAAGGTTTGCTTATACGAGGAGTATAGAGGATTTGGAGGAGGGTATTGAACGGATTAAAAAGTTTCTCGAGGAAATTAGCTGAGCGACGGGGGTGGGATTCGAACCCACGGGCGGGCGAAAAACCCGCCAGGGGATTTCGAGTCCCCCGCCTTAGTCCGCTCGGCCACCCCGTCTAATTTAATTAATTTAACTTTTTCTCAAGCTTACTAAAAGCCTGAGGGATAAATTCTATAACATCTGTAGCTTTTATACTTTCCCTGTGATAAGCTTTTTCAGCTTCCTTTCCGGACAATCCATGTATATAAACTCCCAGTTTGAGAGCGTCTTCTATCTCCATTTTTGCCATTAAAGCTGATAGTATCCCGGCTAATACGTCTCCTGTGCCACCCTTCGCAAGTGCCGGAGTTCCTTCGGTAAATACGTATGCTTCTCCTTCAGGTGTAGAAATAACTGTTCTCGCTCCTTTTAGAACCAGGTAGCAATTGTATTTTTGGGAAAATTCTTGAGAGAGTTCTATTTGGTTGTAAATGATAGTTTTAGTATCGTATCCTGTAAGGCGTGAGAATTCTCCTATGTGGGGAGTAAGCACTGCGGGAATTTTTCTGTTTTTCAAAGGAGATAGGTCTCCATAATCTGCAAGATTGTTTATTCCATCCGCATCCAGGAGAATAGGTTTTTCCCACTTTTCGAGTATATCGATGACTATATCCTGTCCTTCTTCATAACGTTCCATTCCCATACCCAGAGCAAGAACATCATGTTTCTCCTGTAGTTCAACAATCTGTTTTACCGAAAAAATGGAAAGTCTATCTAAGCCTTTTAATGGAATTGTCATTTCTTCTATCAGAAGTGTTTCCAGTATATCGTCTAGATTTTCCGGAATACCTACACTTACTAAACCTGCGCCCGTTCTTGTAGCGGCTTTTGCACTCATAGCTACTGCACCGGTTTTCCCCCTACTTCCTCCGACTATCAATATATGTCCTTCCTTTGTTTTATAGGTGTCTTCTTCTCTTCTATAAAGTTTTAAATGCTTCAAAGTAAGAATTTCTCTCTTTACATCTGAGGCCAAAGAACTGGGTATTGATATATCAGCAACTACAACCTTTCCGCATTGTTTTGCCGCAGGAAAAAGTACATGACATATTTTAGGAAACTGGAAAGTTACCGTAACCTTAGCCTTTATGGAAGGAGAAAAAACTTCGCCTGTGTCTGCGGAAAGACCGGAAGGAATATCTACGGAAATAACGTCCACTTCAGACGCATTAATCTCGTCAATAATATTTCCTATTTCCCCCTTCACTGGTGGTTGGAAACCTGTACCGAATATAGCGTCCACTATCAAATCGTAATTTTTAAAATCGGGCTTTGAACTTAAGGGTTTTAATCCCAGATTCTCCAAAATTTTTAACTGGATTTTTGCATCCCCTCTTACTTCGCCAGAAGCTAAATAAATATCTACACGATAGTTATTCAAAAAAAGATGTCTTGCCACTGCAAGTCCATCTCCTCCATTGTTTCCCTTTCCTGCAACTATCAGGATATTCTTTGCTTGTGGAAAATTCTTCTTAATTTCTTCGAAAACACACCTGCTTGCGTTTTCCATTAAGACTAGCGAAGGAATGCCTATGTTTTCAATGGTGATTTTATCAAAAAGAGACATCTCATTAGCTTTTAGTATTTTCATAGGGATTATTTTAAGATGGGAGTGGGGAGGGTGACGGGACTCGAACCCGCGACACGGGGATCCACAGTCCCCCGCTCTACCAACTGAGCTACACCCTCCTCAGAAAATTAAATTATATCTCTACTGAACCACTTTTCAATAAC
>QNXQ01000148.1 GCA_003978875.1 Aquifex sp.
AGCAACGTTTTTTGAACGTGAAGCCTATTTTCGGCTTGTGTAAATATGAAGTCTACGTTTTTCTCAAACACTTCTTCCGTAATCTCTTGACCCTTCTTTGCGGGAAGACAGTGCATGACTTTTACATTTTCCTTTGCATAAGAAAGTAGACTTTCGTTTACCTGGAAAGGTTTAAAAACTTCTAAATCCTTTTCTCCTTCACCCATACTTATCCATACATCTGTATAGATTACATCTGCATCTTTTACAGCTTCTATAGGGTCATTAATTACCTCTATTTTTCCTCCCGTTTCCCTTGCAAAATCCAATCCTCTCTTGTAGTAAAGTAAGTTGGGTTCATACCCTTCAGGAGTAGCAACAAAAAGCTTTAGGCCAAACATTCCGGCTCCTACAATGAGGGTATTGCATACGTTATTCCCGTCCCCTACGTATACTATCTTTAAATTCTTTATTTCTTCACCGAACGTCTCGTAAAGAGTATATATATCGCTCAAAATCTGACAAGGATGGGACATGTCCGTAAGAGCATTTATTACGGGAACACTTGCGAACTCGGCGAAATTCTCCAACCATTTGTGGGAGTGGTTTCTAACTATTACTCCATCCACGTATCTGGAGAGAGTTCTAGCAGTATCTTTGACATCTTCTCCTCTCGAAACTTGTAATTCTTTTTCTTGAAAAAACATGGAATTACCGCCTAACTGATAAATTCCCACTTCAAAGGAAACTCTGGTTCTGGTTGAGGGTTTTGTAAATATAAGGGCGATGCTTTTTCCTTCAAGAGGCTTGCCGAGGTTTTCTATACCTTTCTTTACGTTTTGCGTTTTTTTTACAATTTCCCATAACTCTTCGGGCGTCAAATCCCATAAATCTATAAAGTCCCTTTTCATAGAAGATATTTTAAGGAATATAATAAGTAAAATTCAAAGGAGGCTCGTAAAATGGTAAAAACCTTTGCCTTCGGATTTCCTAAACTCGGAGAAAAAAGGGAGTTTAAGAAGCTTCTAGAAGACTTTTGGAAAGGAAAAATCTCTGAAGAAGAGCTTAAAGATGGTATGGATAAACTCAACTTGTGGAGAATTAAGCTTTACTCGGAAAATGTTGACATAATTCCTTCAAACGAACTTTCCTATTACGACTTTATGCTGGATACCGCATTAATGGTAGGAGCTATACCTTCCAGATTCGGAGAGTACAAGGGTCTGAATACCTATTTTGAAATGGCGAGAGGAAAAAACGCCCTCGAACTTACCAAATGGTTTAACACCAACTACCATTACCTCGTTCCCGAGCTTGAAGGAGAAAACTTTAAACTCCTTATAAACAAACCCTTGGAAGAATACAAATTCTTTAAGGATAAGGGAATAGAAACCGTTCCCCAGATTATAGGTCTCTTTACGTTTTTAAAGCTTTCAAAAGCACCTAAGAGAGTTGAAGAAGATGGTCTTCCTGTAATAGTTCTCGAAAAACTGGATACGGAAGAAAGCCTCACCAGGGTTGCACAGGCATTAATACCCGTATATAAAGAACTTTTAGAAAGCCTGAAGAGTGAAGGTGTAAAAAGGGTCAATTTCGAGGAACCAGCTCTCGTTATGGATACCAAAGACTACGAATGGGAAGTTGTAAATAAAATTTACGAAGAGCTTTCCAAAGTAGGAGTTGAAATAGGAATTCTTACCTATTACGACAGCGTTTCCGATTACGAAAAATATGTAAACCTTCCCGTCAAGGCTTTACATCTTGATTTGGTTTCCAACAAGGAAAATCTCGAAAACCTGAGAAGTAAAGGTTTTCCCGAAGATAAAGAACTGATAGCGGGTATCATAAACGGAAGACAACCCTGGAGGGCAAATCTAAAAGAAAAACTTAGCCTAATCGAAGAACTTTTAAAAATCAGTAATAACCTTACAATCTCAAACGCTCAACCTCTGTATCACTTGCCCGTTACTGTTGAACCTGAAGATGAACTTCCGGAAGGATTGAAGGAAAGACTTTCCTTTGCAAAAGAAAAACTCCGTGAACTCAAGATACTCAAGGAAGCCCTGGAAGGTAAGAGGGAAGCCCTTGAAGAAGTTGACTTTGCAGAAAAAGTTATGACCTCGGTATTTGCAGAAAATCCAGAAGTAAAAAGAAGAGTGGCTTCGCTTACCGAGAAGGACTTTAGCAGAGAACTACCGTACAAAGAAAGAGTTAAAATTCAGAACGACCGTCTAAACCTTCCACTATTTCCAACAACCACTATAGGTTCTTTCCCGCAAACACAAGACGTCAGAAAATTGAGGACAGCCTACAGGACGGGCAAAATTTCCGAGGAAGAGTATAAGAAGTTCATAAGGGAAAAAATCAAGTATGCTATTGAGGTTCAGGAAGATATAGGACTGGATGTGCTGGTTCACGGAGAGTTTGAACGTTCCGATATGGTTGAGTATTTCGCCATTAAGATGGATGGAATAGCCACTACAAAACACGGTTGGGTTCTCTCCTACGGTTCAAGAGTTTACAGGCCTCCCATAATATACGGAGACGTTTCAAGACCAGAGCCTATGACCTTAGAGGAAATATCCTACGCCCAGTCTCTTACTTCAAAGCCCGTCAAAGGTATGCTCACGGGCCCCGTTACAATTCTCAATTGGAGCTATTACAGAGAAGACATTTCCAAGAGAGAAATAGCCTATCAGATAGCGTTAGCACTCCTTGACGAAGTCAAAGACTTAGAGGAAGCGGGTATTAAGATAATTCAGATAGATGAACCCGCTTTCAGGGAAGGAGCACCGCTGAAGAAAAAAGATTGGCCGGAGTACTTCGATTGGGCTATAAAGTCCTTTAGACTCGCCTCCAGAGCAAAACCCGAAACCCAGATACACACCCATATGTGTTATTCAGAATTCAACGAAATCATAGAATACATCTATGAAATGGACTTTGACGTAATTTCAATAGAAGCTTCAAGAAGTAAAGGAGAAATCATAGAAGTATTTGAAAAATTCAAGGAATGGGATAGACAAATAGGAATAGGTGTTTACGATATCCACTCTCCTGCAATTCCTACAAAGGAAGAAATGAAAACTATAATGAACAGGGCTATGAAAGTTCTTCCAAAAGAACTCCTTTGGATTAACCCTGACTGTGGACTAAAGACTAGAAGGTGGGAAGAGGTAATTCCCGCCCTCAGGAATATGGTTGATATGGCAAAAGAACTAAGAGAAGAAGTGGGTGTAAAAGTATGAGAATAGGTTTATTGACTTCCGGGGGTGATGCCCCCGGAATGAATTCTGTAATTCGTGCAATCGTAAGGTGTGCGGAAAGGGAAGGGCATGAAGTAATAGGTATAAGAAGGGGATACAGAGGATTAATTGAAAAAGACTTTGTAAAACTCACAAGCAGGGACGTAGGAGGGATAATAGGCAAAGGAGGAACGATACTTCTATCTTCGAGAGAAGAAAGATTTAAGAAGTTTGAGTATAGAGAAAGGGCTTATAGAAATTTAAAGGAAGAAGAAATTGATGCTCTTATAATTCTCGGAGGGGAAGGTACTCTCAAGGGAGCACGTCTTGTAGCAGAAGAAACGGGAATGCCTGTTATAGGCGTACCCTGTACGATAGACAATGACGTTGGGGGAACTGAATACTGTGTGGGATACGATACCGCGGTAAAAAATGCGGTAGAAGCTATAGATAAAATCAGGGATACAGCAAGCTCTCACGAAAGGATTTTCATAGTTGAAGTGATGGGAAAACATCGCGGATTTATAGCCGTAGAAGTTGGGCTGGCTACAGGAGCAGAGCTAATTCTGATTCCCGAAGAAAAGTTCCCTAAAGATAAAATTCCCGAAGAAATAGAAAAGGCCAAATCTATGGGGAAGCTTCATTTTATCATCGTCCTCTCGGAAGGATACGGAAATGCAAAGGAGCTCGAAAGGTTCTTGAAAGAAAAAATCGGAGAAAAATACGGAGAAATACGCTCAACGGTTCTGGGACATATCCAAAGGGGTGGTTCACCTACTCATTACGATAGATTGATGGGAACAAAATTGGGGGTTGTAGCCTACGAGAGTTTAATTGCCGGAGAAAGGTCCGGCTTTGTAGCTTTTGAAAGAGGGAAGTTTTACATAGAAGACTTTGAAAAAGCTGAAGAGTATAAACCCATAGACAGGGAAGCCTATAGGCTCAACCTCAGGTTAGCTATATAACAATGTTTACTGGATTGATTGAAGACTTAGGAAAAGTAATAGACATCTCGGTAAGCTCAAAGGGTGCCAAACTTGTAGTTGAAACCAAGCTATCGGATATAAAAATAGGGGACAGTGTTGCCGTAAACGGAGCTTGTCTTACGGTGACAGAAATAAGAGGAAGCAAGTATAGCTTTGACGTTTCACCTGAAACGTTGAAAAGGACTAATTTGGGACTTTTAAAGAGGGGTGATTACGTAAACCTCGAAAGAGCATTAAAAGTAGGAGATAGACTTGGAGGACATATAGTTCAAGGGCATGTGGATTTTACATCGAAAATAAAAGCTCTTAGATTTCTCGGAGAACATTACGAATTAGTAATTGAAATACCCAATGATTGGATATATTACATCGTTGAAAAGGGTTCTGTAGCGATAGATGGCATTAGTCTTACAGTGAACTACATACGAAACAATTCCGTTTATATAAACATAATTCCCCATACGTATGAAAGAACCAATCTTAGATTCCGTAGGAATGGTGATTTGGTAAATGTTGAAACGGACATTATCGGAAAGTATGTAATAAATTATCTAAATACTTCAAATACTTCCAGAAAAAAAGAAAATATCCTTGAAGAGTTTCTCAAATGGTAATAGAGAACTTTGAGCTTAATATAGAAATCTTTAGGCTTCTCAATAATCTAAACAATCCTTTTTTGGATACCTTCTTCCTCTATTTTTCGTATCTAGGTTCGGGATTTGTTCTGATTCCCGTAGTAACCCTTACCTATTTCCTAAGACGTGAAAAGCTAAAATTTCTTTTGCTGTCAATACTTATAGAAACCGCTTTTGTGATTTTTCTAAAAACCTTTTTCAACCAACCCAGACCTGCAACTTTATTAGAAGACGTACATCTGCTCGTTCCCCTGTATTGGCGTTCTTTCCCTTCGGGCGATACAGCAATGGCTTTTACAATAGCAACAGTCCTTTCCAAAGGAGAAAAAAGAATTTTGAAGATAATGCTTTTTGTTTACGCCTTCTTGATAGGTTATGGAAGAATTTATCTCGGAGTCCACTTCCCTTTAGATGTCTTTGTAGGCGCTTTAATAGGTATAATATCAGTAAATATTTCCTACAAAATTTTAAAGGGAGGGAAACATGAGAGAGATTAGGAAGGCAGTTCTTCCGGTAGCAGGTTGGGGAACCAGATTTTTACCCGCTACAAAGGCTATGCCTAAAGAAATGCTTCCCATAATAGACAAACCAATAATACAGTTCATTGTCGAAGCGCTAATTAACGTAGGCATTGACAACGTCATATTCGTAACGGGAAGACACAAAAAAGCTATAGAAAACCACTTCGATTACAACTACGAACTCGAAGAACACCTAAAAAAAGCAGGTAAAGAGAAACTTCTCAAAGAAGTGGTACAAATAGCTAACATGGTAAACCCCATTTACGTCAGACAAAAGGAACAACTGGGCTTAGGGCACGCAGTTCTTATGGCAGAACCTGCCGTTTCCGATGAACCCTTCCTTGTAGCTTTGGGAGATATAATCATCGAAAACGAAGAAGAGGAACTAAAGAGAATGCTCAAACTTTTCAGAAAATACGGGAATTCAATAGTAGCCCTTATGGAAGTTCCAGAAAGCGAGGTGTCGAAATACGGTATAGCAAAGGTAAGGGAGCTGGACAATGAAACCTTTATAATTGAGGATTTAATAGAAAAGCCCTCTCCGGAGGAAGCACCATCAAACCTTGCTATAGTAGGGAGGTATGCTTTCACTCCCACAATATTTGAGAAGCTCAAAGTTACTAAGCCCGGGAGAGGAGGAGAGATACAACTGACGGATGCGATGAAACTTCTACTGGAAGATGAGGCGATATATGCATACAAGGTTAACAATCCTGTTTACGACACCGGAAATCCTCTGGATTATCTCAAGACTGTAATCACTTTTGCTCTCAAGAGGGAAGATATAAACGGTGAATTGAGAGATTTTCTCAAGGAAATCCTTAAGGAAGAAAAAGCTTTAAGTTGAAGAAACGAGACATCTTAATTATTCTTTCCCTTTCTTTCATTTTTTTTATCTTCGGAAACTGGATTTTATCTTTTACGTCCCTCGACGAGGGAAGAAACTTTTACGCAACTCTGCACATGTTAAAAACCAGCGATTTCTTAACTCCCTACTACAATTGTGATTATAGATTTGAAAAACCTCCTTTACTATACTGGTTGGGTAGTATTTCCCTCTTTATATTCGGAATCCCAGAATTCTCTGTAAGATTGGTTTCGGGAATTTCGGCCACTCTTACGGCATTTCTCGTATACCTTATGGGGTTAAAGTTTCTTTCGAGAGAAAAGGCTCTATTCTCTGCAATTTCTTTTATCCTATTCGTACATACATGGATTGAAGCAAGAGCTTATGTTCCTGAGTTTACGTTAGTTTTTTTCTCAACCTTAGGAGTTTATTTATTTATATCGGAAAGATTTACACTGGGCTGGGTAGCATTATCACTCGCTTTTCTAACAAAGGGACCCGTGGGCGTTATATTACCATTAGGTGTATATCTTCTATGGAAAAGAAATTTAAAATTTTTTGATTTAAAAGGAATTTTACTCTTTCTACTTATAGGATTTTCTTGGTATTTTCTTATGATTTACAAGTTCGGTTTGGCGTATTTCTTTAAGTTCTTTATTTACGAAAACATTTACCGCTACACGGGAGCTTATAAAATACACAGTCTACCTTTTTATTTCTACATAATAGTTATACTCATAAATATTGTTCTATTCCTGCCGATAATTCCCAAAATCTTATTTAAATTTGATAAGAATCTAAAACCTTTTTTGCTCTGGTTTCTAATTGTTTTAGTGTTTTATTCATTCTCCGAAAATAAACTTCACCATTATATCCTTTTTTCCTATCCACCTTTAGCAATTATTATAGGAAATTACTTAGACATTAATTACATAAAGAAAGCTGTAAAAGCTGGAATATTAATATTTTCAAT
>QNXQ01000068.1 GCA_003978875.1 Aquifex sp.
TTTCTCCTTCTTTTTTCAGTATCTTCTCGGCTCTGGTGCCTTCAGAAATCGCGGTAAAAGTTATAAAGTGGTCAGGTTTCTTTATGAACGGATTTAGGGTTATACATAACTGCCTGATGTGAAGTTTTACACCGAGAGAATGAAACTTTATCCAGTACCACAAGGAAGGTTCATGGGCTTCGTGGGCTTTTTTCAAATAAACAATTGTTTTTCCATCCTTTTTCTCTACTTTAAGGAGAATATTCCCGCTCTGTTTAGACCAGCTCCATATATCCCTCTCAAATCCGGGGTCTGTAGAAATCACCTTGAGGATTTCACCTTCCTTCATTTTTCTTATCGTTTCCGAAGTAATCACAACCGGCAGGGGACAACTGAGTCCTGTCAAATCCAGTTCCTTATCTTCCTTTATTTCCTCCATAAGATATATAATCTAAAGGAAAGATGTTTATTTTCTTTCTATTAATTTCATTTATTCTCACAGCTTGTACGCCTAAAACAAAAGAAGTAGTTTACAGAAGAAATTTCGTAGTGGTAAAGGAAGGAAAGTGGGGTCTAAATGCCCAAGATTTTCAATATGTAGAAAGTAAAGCCGCATATTTCGGAGTTCACAATCTAAACAGAAAAGAGGTTGAAAAGGCTCTGCAAAAACTTCTTAAAGATAGAAAATTCCTCCAGTACGCATTTTATAGGATGAGTAAGTACGAAAACCTTATTGTCCCTATTTTGAGGAAATACGGTCTTCCCGAAGAGCTGAAGTATTTACCGATTGTTGAAAGTATGTACAATCCGTTTGCGGTATCCAAAAGCGGAGCTGCGGGAATTTGGCAACTTATGCCATTTACTGCAAAGAGGTATGGCTTGAAAATCTCTAAAAAAATTGATGAAAGATTTGACATTCTCAAATCTACTGAAGCTTCAGCGAGGTATTTAAGGGACTTATTTAAGGAGTTTAAAAATCTTGAGCTCGTACTGGCGGCTTACAACTGTGGCGAAGGATGTGTAAGACGGAAAGCTAAAGGAGATTTCTGGAAAAATAAAAAATTACTTCCTGAAGAAACAAGGCAGTACGTTCCTTTATTTTTTGCAGTCCTTCATATAGCGAGAAATCCTGAAAGGTACGGACTATACATTCCTAAGAATTCGGAAAGAATAAGGGTAGTAAAGGTTCGTTCAGACATAGAAGTCAAAACCCTTTTACACCTCTACGGAATAAAGGAAGAAACCTTCAGGGATTTAAATCCTCATATAAGGGGCAAACTTATTCCTAAGAACTCGTTTATATACCTCGAGGAAAAATATTTTGTAAAAAGACATGGAATGTTACATTCTGGCGGGTGGACAGAGTAAACGATTCGGTCAAGATAAACTACTTTACGAAATCGGAAACAAGAAAGTTATAGAAAGAGTTGTAGAAGTAGCCAAAAGTGTATGTACAGAAGTTTACTTAGTTACAAAAAAACCCGAGAAGTTTTCATTCTTAAATATACCTGCTCTTAAGGACTTTTTGGAAGTATCAGCCTCAATTGTAGGCCTGTATACAGCACTTAAAAACCTTAAAGCTCAGCAGGGATTAATACTTTCGGGAGATATCCCTCTTATCGAAGGGCAAACCTTGAGTTTTCTGATTGAAAATTATAAACCACCAATAACTCTGATAAAAACGAATCAAAAACTTCATACACTTGTGGGTATTTATTCGAAAAAAGTTGTAGATAAACTTGAAAAATTTATCCACAATGGAGATTTTAGAATACATAAATTCGTTAAAAATGTTGGTTTTAGTGAATTAAAGCTACCTAAGAGCTTAGAACATACCGTGCTGAATATGAATACAAAAGAGGATTTATTAAAAATTCTCGAGTTTATGAAAAAGCAAAAAACCTTTAAACCTTATTGCAATTGAGAATCATTCCTAATATATTATGATACTAATGGGTATAAACACTGAGGAACTAAAGAAAGAGTTTACAAAATTTTTAAAAAAGAAAAATATGAAAATTACTAAATCCCGTTTGGATATGATAGATATCATAGCGGATTACAACAAACATTTTGAAATAGAAGAACTGGTTAACTGGATATCAACAAGAAGTGATAAAAAAATCTCTCGCTCGACGGTTTACAGAACGGTAAAACTCTTGGAGGAGTTTGGAGCTATCAAGGAAGTAATCAAGAAAAACAATAAAACTATCTACGAGTTTGTGGTAGGTCGTTCCCACCACGACCACCTGGTATGCACGGAATGTGGAAAAATAATAGAGTTTGTAAACGAAGATATAGAAACCCTACAGGATGAAATATGCAGGCAGTACGGATTCAAGCCTACCCATCACAGGCTTGAGATTTTCGGGCTCTGTGAAGAATGTCAAAAAAAGATATAAAGAGGGAAGGGAGTTAGCCTTTTAGAACCTTTAAAATCTCTTCGAGTTTATTTAAATCATTCTCAAGTTCTTCTTTAATTTGCTTCTCTTTTTCTACAACATGGGCAGGAGCTTTTTTCAGGAAGTTTTCATTGGAAAGCTTCTTGTTAACCCTTTCCAGTTCTTTAAGTATTTTTTCCCTTTTCTTTTCATAAGACTCTATGAGTTTTTCTAAGTCCACGTGACCTTCTATATGCAGGAATATTTCCGTATCCCTTGAAAAGGTAGCTACTGTGCCCTCAGGTCTCTTATCCACCTCCTCGAAGCTTTCCAGTTTTGCAAGGTTTAAAATGTGCTCTTTGAATTCCTCTATCACCTCCTTAGAAAATTCACTATCGGTTCTGAAGGATGCCTTTACTTTGATGTTGGGTTTTATCTGAAGGTCTGAACGCAAAGACCTTATCGTAGTGATTATTTCTCTTAGTCTCTCGATTTTTTCCTTCTCTTCTTCGTAAATTTCTTCCTCATTCTTTTCGGGAAATTCTGTTAGAGATATACTCTCTCCCTCAGTGTTAGGAAGTCTATGCCACAGCTCCTCGGTTATATAAGGCATAAACGGGTGCAGTATTCTCAAAGCCTTTTCAAGGACGTAAAGGAGTGTATATATTGCCGTAGTTCTTTCATTTTCCACTTTAGCCTTAAGCTCCTCATTATCTTCGGGTGCTCTTTTGTAAATTCTTTCTTTAGTGAATTCTATATACCAGTCACAGTAATCACTCCAGAAAAATTCGTATATGGCGTGTGCTGCCTGTGAATATTGATACTCGGAAAGAGCCTTATTTACAATCTCTGCCGTTTCATTTAGCTTAGTAATTATCCATTTGTCTTCGGCTCTGAACGGTGCCATATAAGGAACTCTCGCGATAAAATCTTCAGGAGTGTTCATAAGAACGTATCTTGTGGCATTCCATATCTTATTGGCAAAGTGCTTATATCCTTCAAACTTTTCTTCAGCAAGCTTTATGTCTCTACCTTGAACTGTGAGTATCGCTAAAGTAAATCTCAGAGCATCCGCTCCGTATTTCTGGATAATATCCAGAGGGTCTATTACATTTCCTATTGTTTTGGACATCTTCCTTCCGTATTTGTCTCTTACCAGCGCATGAACGTAAACGTCGTGAAACGGAATATCCTTTGTGAAATGGGTACCCATCATTATCATACGGGCAACCCAGAAGAATATAATGTCAAAACCTGTAACGAGTAAATCGGTCGGATAGAGATTATTGACATCTTCAGTATTTTCAGGCCAACCAAAAACTCCGAAAGGCCAGAGTGCTGAAGAGAACCATGTGTCGAGAACATCTTTGTCCTGCTGAAGATTTTCCGAATTACACTTTTTACATCTGAGAACCATTCTCCACTTTTTGGTCTGGGAGTTATATCTGTAAATGTTTCTTGTGGAAACTCCCGGCGTCAAAATTGCCATGGGGTTAGCATCTTGGGTAAAAAACAGCCTCAGAGAATCCGCAGTTATATCCGTTGTATGGTATTTGTGGAAAACAAATTTTTTGTAAAAATCAAGTACGGTTATTTCAGGATGAACAAAGTGAGGAGATTTTAGGATTTTCTCCACTTCCTCAGGAGTAAATTCTTGGTCAATTTTGCCGTCGGCTATCAGGTTGAAGATTATTTTGTCGTAGACTCTATCAAAGTCATCATCGGTAAATACGTTCACGCTACCGCAGTCTTTACAGTACCAAACGGGGATTCTGTGACCCCACCATATCTGTCTCGAAATGCACCAGTCCTTAAGGTTATACATCCAATCAAGGTAGAACTTCTTCCAGTGCTCAGGGATAAATCTTACCTTCTTTTCTTTCTTTTCTACTCTCTTAATCTTTTCTACCTTGACTTGAATAGACTTTTGGGTAACCTCCAGGTCTGCTTCTCCTCTGGCCAGGGTTTTTACGAATTTTGTTTTCTTTCCTTCGAGTTTGTATAAATCTACCTTGTTGCCATCGTAAATAAACAGATATGTACCTGGTTCGATAAGTTGTTCATTTCCGGCTATTACTATTTTGGGAACTCCTTCATAAGCAACAAAGAACTCGTAATTCTTTATCTCCTCAGCTAAACTCCTTGCTAAATTAAGGGTTTCTTCATCACCCTTGGGATAATAGATGTAAGCAAGCTCTCCTTCTCTCTTTCCTACGAGGAATTTCGCGGTTTTATCCAGAACGATAACCGCACTGTATTTGCCGTCATCTTTTACCGGGATTACGACACTCAGTTCTTCAACTTGAGCCAGTTGAACAAATATTTCTTTCTCTTCCCTCTCTTCAATTCCTTCTTCAACAACCTTTATAGAAATATCCTTAATCCTCTCGTCAGAGACTTTAACAAACCACTGGACGGAAACCATAGGCTCGATAACAGTTTTACACCTATAACAGTGTCCTACCGAGTGGGTTATTTCTTCCTCTTTTTCCAAGTAGCCCTTTTCTTGAAGTTTTTCTATTACGGATTTCCTCGCCTCGTATCTATCCAGTCCTGTAAACTCACCTGCGTTCTCGGTCATTTTTCCTGTTTCATCTATAACTCTGACAAAGGGTAGATTATGAGTTTTTCCTATTTCAAAGTCCAAGGGGTCGTGGGCAGGTGTAATTTTTACAGCTCCGGTTCCGAAATCCATCTTTACCCTTTCATCCGCTATTATGGGAATTAAATTGCTTACCTTGTTACCTTTTAAGTCCTTCCTTTCCCAGCTTACGAGAGGAAGTTTTACCTTTTTGCCTATAAGATGTTTATACCTTTCGTCGTTCGGGTTCACGGCTACCGCTGTATCTCCGAGCATAGTTTCGGGTCTTGTGGTAGCTACCGTTATAAACTCTCCGGTTTCATTTCCTTGTTCGTCTACTACCGGATACTTTATGTACCAAAGAGAACCCTTTTCTTCTTCATATTCAACCTCTAAGTCGGATAAAGCTGTTAGGTCTTTAGGACACCAATTGACTATATATTCCGCCCTGTAAATTAACCCTTCTTCGTATAAAGTTCTAAAAGCTTTTCTTACAGCTCTTGAAAATCCTTCATCTAATGTAAATCTTTCCCTTTTCCAGTCTACCGAAACTCCGAGTTTTGTAAGCTGAGTTCTTATAGCGTTTCTGGATTTCGGAACCCATTCCCAAACTTTTTTCAAGAATTCTTCTCTTCCTATTTCGAGTCTGCTTATTCCCTCTTTCGCAAGTTGTTTTTCCACAACGTACTGAGTAGCTATTCCGGCATGGTCAAATCCGGGAACCCATACACATTGTTTTCCTTTCATTCTTTGCCATCTGACTATAATGTCCTGAAGGGTTGCGTTAAGAGCATGTCCCATATGGAGGGAACCCGTAACGTTAGGGGGAGGAATTACCACGGAAAACTTCTTTTGTTTTTGAGGTTTTTCTACGTGGTAGATGGCTTTATCTATCCAGTATTTACTCCACTTTTCTTCTATCTCCTGAGGGTTGTATTCTTTCATTTCATTCATAAAAGAAAATTTTAAAGGATTAGCATTCCATCACCGTAGCTGTAGAACCTGTACTTCTTTTTTACCGCTTCGTTGTAAGCTTTCAAGATGAAATCTTTGCCTGCGAATGCTGAAACTAAAATTAGAAGGGAAGATTTGGGAAGGTGAAAATTCGTTATCATCGCATCTACTACTTTAAATTCAAATCCGGGATATATGTATAAATCTGTCCACCCTTCAAAAGGTTCATAAGGTTTCGTTTCAAGAGCTCTTACCACAGTTGTACCGACAGCTATTACTTTATTTCCTCTCTCTTTAGTTTCCCTTATCTTTTTTACAGTTTCCCGTGGTATTTTCACATATTCAGGGTCTACTTTATGTTCTTCTATGTTTTTCACCTTCACAGGTTTAAAAGTCCCATAGGATACGTGTAAGGTTATGAACGCGGTTTCTATACCCTTCTTTTTTAATTTCTCCATCAGTTCCTCGGAAAAGTGAAGTGAAGCAGTAGGAGAAGCCACTGCTCCTCTCTCTTGAGCGAAAATTGTTTGGTAATAAACCCTGTCTATAGGTTCTTCCTCCCTCTTTATATAAGGCGGTATAGGGATGTGTCCATACTTGTCAATTAGTTTTAAAGGGTCTTTACCGTGGAGTTTTACCCTGAATTTCCCTTCCTCTATATGCTCTAAAATTTCCACCTTAAAGTCATGAGCGACTTCAATTATTAGGCCGGGTTTTATCTTCTTACCACCTACAAGAGCCTTCCATTCATCGGGTTTGATGAAGTCGGTAAGAACAACCTCAACCTTCCCACCTGTAGGCTTTCTACCGTAAAGCCTTGCCGGGATTACTTTAGTATTGTTGAAAACGAGTAAATCACCCTCTTCCAGGTATTCCGGAAGGTTTATAAATATGTCATGCTTTATGCTTTTTTCTTTTCTGTTTAAAACCATAAGTCTTGCGTTATGCCTCGGAACAACGGGATATTTTGCTATCAGCTCCTCGGGAAGCTCGTAATCAAATTCCTCTATTCTCATCGAAATCATAAAGTTAATTTAAATACGCTGGGTGAGAAATTAAGTGGAAATAAAGGAAGCGACACCTAAAGCGGAGAGGTAAACAAGCAAACAAATAAAATTTCTCCAGCCACTCAATTCTAAGAATCTTACTTTTGAAAACAGTCCTTCAACTCTTTGCCTTACAGAC
>QNXQ01000207.1 GCA_003978875.1 Aquifex sp.
CTTGTCTTTTACGTATCCTACAGCTCTAACTAGGTATTCCCTTTCATTGATTTCCACATATTTTCCACCCGTTTCAAGATTTGTTTTTTTGATAGCCCTGTATAAGTCTGAAAGGGAAATTCCGTACTGATACAGTTTTTCGGGTTTAACTAAAATCCTGTACTCTTTTTCAAAACCGCCAACTGAAGCTACTTCCGCCACATCGGGAACAGACAGCAGAGCATATTTTATGTAAAAGTTCTGCAAAGCCCAAAGCTCATCAAGGGTTCGTTTGTCCGATAGGAGAACGTACTGGTACACCCATCCAACACCTGTAGCATCGGGCCCGAGTTGAATATCCGCTTCTTTAGGTAATTGACTCCTTATAGTGGCAAGTTTTTCTAATACCCTACTTCTTGCCCAGTAAAGGTCCGTACCGTCTTCGAATATTACGAAAACAAGTGAGTAATTCGGGACAGAATACCCTCTTACCGTCTTTACCTTTGGAACACCCATCATATTGGTTACTAAGGGGTATGTTAGCTGGTCTTCTATTACTTGAGGGACTTGCCCTATCCACTTAGAGTAAATAATTACCTGAACATCGGACAGGTCAGGGATTGCATCTATGGGTGTTTTCTTCAGCGAGTAGTAGCCGTAAAGCAGGATAAAAAGGGAAGCGAAAAGAATTGCAACTCTGTTCTTTAAAATAAACTCCGTTAATCTTTCCATCTCTCCACCTCAAAACATTTAAATGAGTTCCCTTTTCATCAACATGGCGTTAAGAGCAACTATTACTGTACTTGCACTCATAAAAACAGCACCGATAGCAGGCTTTAATACTATTCCGATGGGAGCACCCAGTCCCATAGCGAGGGGAATGGTTATCACGTTGTATCCCAAAGCCCAAAATAGGTTCTGATACATTTTCTTTACCGTAAGTTCAGAAAGTCTAATAACATCCACTACGTTTCTTGGGTCATTTTTAACAAGTATTATGTCGGCGCTTTCTATGGCTACATCAGTTCCAGAACCTATTGCTATGCCTATATCCGCTTGAACCAAGGCCGGGGCATCGTTTATACCATCCCCCACCATGGCCACCTTAAATCCCCTTTCCTGGAGTTCCTTTATTTTTTGAGATTTTTCATGAGGGAGAACTCTTGCGAAGAACTCGTCTATTTTAAGTTCTTTAGCTACGTTTTCCGCTACTTTCTCATCATCACCAGTAATCATAATTATCTTCTTCCCCATTCTTTTTAGTTCCCTTATAGCTTCAAAGGATTCCTTTCTTATCTTGTCCGATAAGGCTATTGCCCCTACTAATTCTCGGTCTACCGCAACGAATATTACCGTATTTCCCTTAGATAATACTTCTTCAGATTTCCTTAAAATTTCTTCTTTGAGCTTTACTTCCTTTTCCCTTAAAAAGTCAATATTTCCTATGAAAATTTCTTTTCCCTCGAATCTGGCGTAGATACCTTTCCCGGGAAAAGCCTTAAAGTCCTGTACACTTTCAGGGTGAATTCCGTTTTCTACAGCGTAATCAACTACCGCTTTAGCCAAACTGTGTTCCGAATAGCCTTCTACCGAAGCAACAATTTTTAAAAACTCTTTTTTGTCAATAGAATTTATTATTTTGCTTATTCCGAATTTTCCTTCCGTCAGCGTTCCCGTTTTATCAAAAACTATCACATTAACGTCTTTTGCTCTTTCAAGAGCTAACCTATTTCTGATAAGAATTCCCTTTTTGGCAGAGTAAGAAGTGGATATGGAAACTACGAGAGGAATGGCCAGTCCCAAGGCGTGAGGACAGGATATAACCATAACCGTAATGGCTCTCTCAACGGCAAACGCTGTATTTCCGCTAATAAATTGCCAAATGGTAAAAGAGAGACCACCTGCGATAATCGCTATTATTGTGAGATAAAAAGCTGCTTTATCCGCAAGATTTTGAAGCTCTGTTTTAGATTCTTGAGCTTCTTTAATTAACTTCATTACCTGGCTCAGATAGCTATCTTCTCCCGTTTTCTCTACCTGTACCTTTAAAGAACCTTCGAGGTTTACAGCTCCCGCAATAACTTTATCACCTACCTTTTTCGGAACAGGTTTTGATTCTCCTGTGAGCAGAGATTCATCAACGTAAGTAATACCCTCTACAACTACTCCGTCCGCGGGAATTTTCTCACCGGGCTTTACAAGCACTTTATCGCCAGGCTTTAAACTGGATACCGGAACTTCTATGATTTCTTTTCCCTTTATAAGGTTTGCCTTTGTTGGCATAAGCTTTACAAGTTCTTCTAAGGCTCTCCCTGCACCCAAAACCGATTTCATTTCAATCCAGTGTCCCCAAAGCATTATGGCTATAAGGGTGGTGATTTCCCAGAAGAAAGAAGCCCTTCCCGAGAAGAAAGCAAATAAACTGTATACATAGGCCACCGTTATGGCAAGAGCCACGAGAGTCATCATCCCGGGTTTTCTCTTTTTTATCTCAAGAACAGAACCTTTTATGAAAAAACTTCCTCCGTATATGAAAACGACAGTTGAAAGGATTAAAACCAAGTAATTGGAAAAGGGAATATCTGGAATTTTTAAAAAATCTCTTATTCCTTCGGAGAGTATAACCACAGGGATAGAGAGGAGAGTGGTAATTATAGCTTTCAGCTTAATTTCATCTACATCGTGATGGCGTTTATGTTCTCGTTTAGGATGCTCACTGTGGATTGTATGATGGACTTGATGTGATGTATTGTGCATTTTCATTACCCCACTGTTTAAGAAGATAAGAAGAAGCTCTGTTAAAGAGCTTTGTTTATTTAACGTTAAAATGCCTTTAAAATAAATTTCGGTGGAGAGGGTATTTAAGCTTGCAGAAAAGTTAGGCGCACGCGTAGTTCAAACTCATACGTCCTGGGTTTTAATCCTTTCCGACGTGGTTTACAAGATTAAAAAACCGGTAAACTTCGGCTTCTTGGATTACTCTACTTTAGAAAAGAGAAAGGAAATGTGTTATAAGGAAGTGGATTTGAATCGGAGATTATGCAAATGGATTTATTTAGGTGTGGTTCCCATAAGTGAAGAAAACGGTGAGTGGATTGTTGAAAAGGATACTAACGTTGTAGAATATGCCGTGAAAATGAGAAAAATTCCAGAAGATAGAGTACTTTCCAATAGACTGGATAGTTCAACAAAAGAGGATTTAATAAAGGTAGCACTGACAGTTGCAGACTTTCACCAAAAGGCAAAAAGAGTTGATGAGTTCGGGAAGATTGAGATTATGAAATTTAACACCGATGAAAACTTTTCCCAAACGGAGAAATATATAGGAATAACAATAAATAAGAAAGATTACGAATTTATCAAGGATAAAACCAATAGGTTTTACGAAGTTTACAAGGATTTGTTTGAAAAAAGAATAAGCGAGGGTAAGATTAGAGACGGTCATGGAGATATAAGAACAGAACATGTGGCCTTTTTAGAGGAAGGTATATGTATTTTTGACTGTATCGAGTTTAATGACCGTTTTAGATACGGTGATGTTCTAAACGACATGTGTTTCCTTTCCATGGAACTGAAATACTTCGGAAGAGAGGATTTGGCAAAAGCGTATGAAGAGGCATACAGAGAATTTACAAAGGACGAAGATTTTGAAATTATGCTCCCCTTCTTCAAATGCTACAGGGCTTACGTTCGAGGCAAAGTAAATTCTTTCCTTCTCGATGACCCCAGTTTGAAAGAAGAGGAAAAAAAGGAAGCAAAAGCAAGGGCGGAAAAGTTCTTTAAGTTAGCAAAGAAGTATGCTGAATCTATACCATTATGAAAATAATTCTCACACGTGAAGAAGAAGACATAGGGAAAGATAAAAAGCTTTTTGAGAAGGAAGGTTTTACAGTTATAGAGCTTCCTCTAATAAAAGCTACTGCTCTGGACTTTAAACTTCCCTCGAGAGATTATGACTATATAGTTTTCCAAAGCAAGCGTGCAATCAAATATTTCCTTGAAAAGGAAGAAATTGTAGATAAAGCAAAAATCGTTGCAGTAGGAAAAAAAACAGCTGAGGAGCTCAGAAATTACGGCTACAAAGCTGATTTAATACCCGACGAGGAAAACGTACAAGGACTCATAAGGCTATTTAAGAAACTTCAAAAGGGAAAAGTGCTAATTCCTCGTTCAAAAATAGGAAGAAATGAATTAATTGAATTCCTCAGAAGAGAAAACTTTACCGTTTTTCCGGTAAACGTGTATACGGTAGAACCCGTGCTTTACGATGAGAGGTTTCTACTTGAAAAACTTAAGGGAGATTTTATAGTATTTCACAGCCCTTCCGCGGTTAAAGCCTTTTTTGCAAATTTGCAAAAGCACGGGATTGGTAAGGAAAAACTCAATCTCAAATACATAGCTATAGGAAAAACTACAAAAGAGAGTCTTTACCGTTTTAACGTCAAAGATGTTCTCATGCCTCAAAAGCCCAGCACAGAACACATCATTAAACTGTTAAAATCTATGGCATGAATCTTGCAATTAAAAAATACGGTATGGTAAGAGAAAAAACTATAGGAGAAACTTTAAGCTTCGAAGGAATAGGAATACACACGGGCGAAAAGACAAGAATAGTGCTTCATCCGGAAGAAGAAGGAAAAGGTGTAAGGTTTTATAAAGAAGGAATCTTTATTCCGGCTAACTATAGATTCGTAGTAAATACAAACCACTCCACGGATTTAGGAAGGGAAGGAGTAGTTATAAAAACAGTTGAACACCTTCTTGCGGTTTTACATTTGCTTGAGATTACAAATTTAACCGTAGAAGTAAAGGGTCCAGAAATTCCTATACTGGATGGAAGCGGACAAGAATTCTACGAGGTTTTGAAAGATTCCACGGTCTACCAAAATAGAGAAATTGAATACTTTGAAATAAAGGATACCGTTGAAATTCTCAACGGAAAAGCTTACGTAAAGGCTGAACCTTCTGAATCTCTTGAGATAACCTACGAAGGTGAATTTAATAACTTCCTCGGAAAGCAAAGTTTTACCTTCCTTGAAGGAAATGAAGAAGAAATTGTTTTAGCAAGAACCTTTTGTTTTGATTGGGAAATAGAGTATATAAAAAAGGCAGGCTTAGGAAAAGGTGGAAGCCTGGAAAACACACTGGTTCTTGGTAAGGAAAAAGTCTATAATCCTGATGGATTAAGATTTAAAGATGAACCTGTAAGACATAAAGTATTCGATATAGTGGGGGATTTATACCTATTGGGAAAACCCGTAAAGGGAAAAATTTACTCCTTCAGAGGAGGTCATAGTTTAAACTACAAGCTCGTTAAAAAACTCGCTGAAATTGAGAAATCTCAGAGACTCAAAATAAAAGAGGTAGCACAATACACAGCATGAAAGTATTCCTTTACGATACTAACCTGATTATATCTTCAAAAATAAAAAATCAATTAAAAGCCTTAGGAGCTCAGTTGGTAAATAGAGAAAACGTTGATGAAGATTGTATAGCCCTTGTTAATCTAGAATCACCTAAAGGCCTTGAAATATCCAAAGAACTAAAGGAAAAAGGAGTAAAGGTTATAGGATACTGCGGCCACAAAAACCTTTCATTAATACAGCAAGCGCAGAATTTAGGTGTGGACTTAGTTGTTCCTAACAGTCAGGTGGCAACAAACTTGGTAAATGTTTTGAAGGAGTTAAGTTAATACAATCTTCATAAACAGCATTCTAAAGTATTCTCCCTTTATACTTTTTGCAAGTTTTAAAAGTTCCCCCCTCGTCTTTAGCTTGTTTTTTCCTTTATAATTCGCAGTTCCGGTGTAATGGAAAAACTTTATCAAGTCCAAACCTTCAAAGGGAATTTTTATATTTAGAATTTTGTATTCCTTCGGGAAAAAAGTATTTAGGATGTCTTCTTCATCGGGAAAAGGAAAAGAGGAAAAACTTACACTTCCCTTTATCGGCACTGCTATTCCCACGCAGACTTTAGCAACCCTTATGGCTTCAGAGATACTCTTTTTCCAGTCGGTCCAGTGAAGGGAAAAATTGCTCACAACGTAGTCAAAACTTTTATCCTTAAAAGGAAGGCTTTCCGCATTACCCAGAACTGCAATGCCGTGGCGCTCTTTATATACTTCTACCATTTTGGGAGAAATATCCAGTCCCAAAACCTCGCAGTTTTCTAAATACTCTGAAACAAAACCAGTTCCGCATCCCAAATCCAGGACTTTACCTCTGGGATTTATAAACTCTACCAGCAGACGGGCAGACTCTCTTTGAGGCAGTGCCCACTCTTCGTAAGTCTCAACAGCTCTTGAAAACTGAAAACTTAAAGTGTTCTTCATCTCTAATAGGAAAATGTCCTCCGCCGAGAAGAATTAATTTAGAACATCTTAAAAATTTGTGAAGCCTGAAAGCTTCTTTAGGAGGTACTATTTTATCCTCAACTCCGTGAAGTATGTATACCTCCTGCCTTATATGGGAAAGGATAGGGTATAAATTGAGGTTTATATAATCCTCAAGGAGCTTCAGTCCGTTCTTTTCCTCAAAGAAATCTTCAAAATCTCCGTAAGCCAATTTTCTAAAGGCTTTTATACCTTCCTTTTTTATCAGAAGTTTCATAGCTCTTATATTCTTTTCTTCCCATGCTCCCCTGAAGAAAGGAGTAGTTCCTATCAGAAAAATCCTGTTTACCCTGTGGGAAAATCTGTAAGCAAATAAAAGAGCCAAACTTCCCCCTAAGGACCATCCAACTATGTCGTGCTTGGTTGAGGTAAGTGAAAAGATTTCATGAAGAATTCTATCTATTCCCGAATAATTGTTTTTATTTTTACCGTGTCCGGGCAAGTCGTACTTTACCCCGCTGAACTTATCAAAAATACGGGAAGAAAAAGCCCAACCGTGAATAAA
>QNXQ01000030.1 GCA_003978875.1 Aquifex sp.
GTACTGGAAGCCAAAAATACTTTCTGACCATTCGGAATAGGTTTTATTTTATATTAGAAAAACCGCCTCAAGGTATTAGAAAAGCCAAGTTTAAAATATTCCTATGCACATTTTACTGGTAGGTTTGGGAAATATGGGCTCAAAGTATCTGAAAAAATTACGAGAGCTCAATCTAAAACCCGTTGTATGTGATACAGACCTGCGAAAATCCGAGCTTTGTAAAGATTGTCCTTTTTACCGTAATATTGAAGATGTTAAAGAGGAGATAAGCCACGCGATAGTGGCTGTAAATCCCGAAAATCACGTAAAAGTAGCAAAGGAGCTTCTGGATAGAGGTATACCAGTCTTACTGGAAAAACCTCCGGCACTATCAAGCGAGGAATTTTTAAAAATAGCTAATAATCCTCTTCTTGAAATATCGGAGATAGAACTTTACTCGGAAGTTGTAAAGAGTTTTCCTTCTCAAATAAATCCGAAAGAAATATTTATAGAACGCCTTAACAAAGGTAGCGGATACATAAATCCATTATGGGATTTGGCTTGGCACGATTTTTACATACTCCAATACCTGTTCGGTGATATAAAACTTGAGAATGTTTCAAAAAACGAATTGATTTGGGAAGTGAAGGGAAAGGTAAAGGGAGAAATACCTTTCACTTTAAAAGTAGCTTGGAATTACCCTGATGAGCAGGTGAGAAGGTGGACTGTAAAAACAGATAAAGGAGATATAGTTATGGATTTTCAAAGGGAAGAAATTACTTATGGGGATTTTAAAAAGCAAAGAATTTACGGTGATAAACTGAGGGAGATGGTTCAGGACTTCGTCGAAGGTATTAGGAGGGAAGGAAGCAGAGAAAGAGCTTTAAAGAATTTAAGACTTCTCGAAAACTTGCAGATAGATTAGCCATTTCTCTCTGCGGTTAAAACTATATTCTTAGGAGAAAGGACTTTCTTATCCCTTTTCATTTTTACCTTAAGGTTTTCGTCAAATTTTTCTTTCAAGTAATAACACCACGCTTCATAAACTCCGAGTTCATCTATGAGAAATTGATATTTTTCCCTCGGAAACTTTCCTTCACAACATGGCATGAGAACAGCGGCTCTTACGTTTTCACAACTGTTAACTACGTCTATAAATCTTTCCGAAAGCTCTCTGCACAAATGTATACCCGTAAGAATTACTCGCCGACCCGATTCCTTTACAAGTCTGTAGAAATCATCACTCATTATATCCATATTCACAAACTCTACGTTTTTTAAAGATTTAAAGTGTTCACGATCTGCTTCTTTGTCCCTATCTACGGCAAGAATTTTCGTTTTAGGGTGCATCAATCCCACAATCGTGCTCAAAAACCCTTTGCCGGAACACACATCTATAACTATGTATGATGGGTCTTTAATAAGATAATCCTTAATTCTTTCCCTAATTGCCATTGCTTCACTTATTTCCTTCCAGAATGTATTCTTTCTTCTCAGTTTCCTGAAATTAGCATTCTTTTCAAACAAATTTGCAATTCTCAACTTCTTGAAACTCCTCACATAGGAACTTTCTTTAAACTCTGTTATTTCTGCCATCAATTAATTAAGATATTACTTAAGTTTTATAGATAAGGAGGTTAGCAAATGCTACTGAACTTGGAAGTAAGGACTCAATTGAAAGAACTTGCTCAAAAAGAGTTCAAAGAGCCGGTAAACATAAAACTGTTCTCCCAAGCTATTGGGTGTGAATCTTGCCAAACCGCTGAAGAGCTTCTAAAGGAAACCGTCGAAGTTATCGGAGATGCCGTAGGCCAGGATAAGATTAAACTCGAGATATTGTCTCCCTTTACCGATAAAGAAATTACGGAAAGGTACGGTATTGAGAGAGTTCCGACAATTGTTATTGAAGGAGAAAAAGATTACGGAATGAGGTATATAGGTCTTCCGGCGGGACTTGAATTTACAACACTTATAAACGGTATATTCCACGTATCTCAAAGGAAACCTCAACTGTCCGAAAAAACCGTAGAACTTCTCCAAAGTGTAGATATTCCTATAGATATATGGGTTTTTGTAACAACAACCTGCGGATACTGTCCCGCTGCAGCGATAATGGCATGGGATTTTGCTCTGGTAAATGACAATATCACCGCAAAGGTTATAGACGCTTCGGAAAACCCAGATTTAGCCCAGCAGTTTCAAGTGGTAGGAGTTCCCAAAATAGTTATAAACAAAGGTGCAGCGGAATTCGTCGGAGCCCAACCCGAAAACGCGTTCCTCGGATACGTGATGGCGGTTTACGAAAAGCTCAAAAGGGAACAAGAACAGGCTCAATGAGGTTTCTCGATAAATTCTTTAAGAAAAAGAAAGAGGAGGCTCTATGGACCAAGTGTTCAAACTGTAAGAGCCTCCTTTATGTTCCAGACCTCGAAAAGAACTTGAAAGTATGTCCCAATTGCGGTTATCATTTTACCCTTTCTGCCAGAGAGAGGATAAAGTACACTCTAGACGAAGAAAATCCCGAAATACTTTTTGAGGAAATACTGCCCACTGACCCTCTTAACTTCAAGGATACAAAAAGCTACAAAGATAGACTAAAAAAAGCCCAAGAGGAAACGGGCTTAAGTGAAGCCATAGTGATAGCCGAAGGACATATAAAAGGGAAAAAAGCTATTTTAGCCGTAATGGATTTTAACTTCATAGGCGGAAGTATGGGTTCTGTTGTAGGAGAAAGGCTCTTCAGAGCTTGTGAAAGAGCGATAGAGACTAAAACGCCTCTAATAGCTTTTTCAGCCTCCGGCGGAGCGAGGATGCAGGAAGGTATCCTGTCTTTGATGCAGATGGCTAAAACAACATTCGGTGTAGGTCTTTTGAAGAAAAACAATATACTGTACATAAGTGTTCTTACCAATCCTACGATGGGAGGAGTATCTGCGAGTTTTGCCTTTCTGGGAGATGTAATTATCGCAGAACCCAAAGCCTTAATAGGCTTCGCGGGACCCAGGGTTATAGAACAGACCATAAAACAAAAACTACCCGAAGGTTTTCAAACGGCGGAATTCCTTTTAGAAAAAGGACAAATAGATATGGTGGTTTCAAGGAAAGATATGAAAGATACACTCGCATACCTTCTTGAAACTTTGTACTACTCAAAGAAATGCACGATTCCTTCCTAACACTTTTTCCCGAACGCTACCCATTCCCTTTATGGGAGGCTTTTCTTCGAATAGCTCTTGCAGCATTACTCGGTGCGGTTATAGGTCTTGAAAGAGAAAGGAGAAAGCAACCCGCAGGTTTGAGAACTCATGCTGTTCTCTCTATAGGAGCTACATTAATTACCCTTGTTTCTATATATACAAGCTACACCTACGGTGGGCTTACAGCCGACCCTTCACGGATTACGGCTCAAATAGTTAGCGGAATAGGTTTTTTAGGCGCAGGGGCTATACTTAGATTCGGAGTTACGATAAAAGGGTTAACTACAGCTGCGAGCTTATGGAGTACGGCAGGATTGGGAATAGCAGTGGGAACAGGAATGTATACTCTTGCAATGTTCACAACTTTTGTAATGCTTTTATTTCTCACATTTGTGAGCAAAATAGAGCGTGAGCTTCTAAAGAGTAAAGGGGTTGTTCATTTAAAACTTACAATATCAACATCACCGGAGGTCTTATACAAAGTAAACAATTTGCTCGAAAACGGTAAGATTTTGAAAGCCGCTAAAAAAGAAAACTTGCTTGAAGTAGTCATTGCAGTTCAAGATTACGGAGACCTTCCCGAAAAGCTGGAAGAATTACTAAAATTAAAAGGGGTGAAAGAAGTTGAAATTATTTAAAATAAGTCTTGTCTGTTACAGTATTCCATCGCGTGCTGAGGAGAAATTTCAATAGCTCTTGTCAAACATCTCACGGCTTTTTTTATTACCTGATTTATAACCTTCTCCTCTTCTTGAGGGAAAGGAGAAAGAACATACTTTACAACATCTTCCTTTTTCTTTGGTCTTCCTATACCTATCCTCAGTCTCGGAAAATTTTGGGTACCTATATACTTTATTATTGATTCCACACCCTTATGTCCTCCCGAACTTCCTTTAAGTCTTAATCTCATAGTTCCGAGGGGAAGGTCTAAGTCGTCGTAAATTACTATCATCTGTTCGGGAGAAAGGCCGTATTCCTCAAGAAGGTTATAAACGGCTGCACCTGAGTTATTCATATAGGTGAGTGGTTTTGCAAGAAATACTTCCTTTCCTCCGATACGAGTTTTATAGACGAGGGAGAGGGCATCCTCGGAAGGTTTTTTCGCCCTCAAGCTCTTTACGAGTTCATCTATTACCATAAATCCTACGTTGTGCCGTGTCTTTTCGTATTCCTTTCCCGGATTACCTAGACCCACCAGCAGACGTATATCCATTAATTAGGACTGCTGTTCTTCGGTACCTTCAGCTCCGGCTTCCTCTTCTACAGCTTCTTCTTCAGGTTCATAAACTACCGCAACTGTTTCTTCCGGATTATCGAGTATTACACATCCTTCAGGAGGTTGGACATCTCTAACGTGTAAAGCTTCACCTAGGCCGAGCTTACTAACGTCTACAACAATTTTTTCCGGAATATTAGCGGGGGAAGCTTTTATGGTAAAGGTATGCATTACTGGTTCGAAAGTTCCTCCGGCTTGAACACCTTCGGGAGTTCCGACAAACTCTATGGGCACTTCAACTTCGATTTGTTGAACGTTGGAAAGGTCGTAGAGGTCTATGTGTATAGGGTTATTACCCAACCAACCAAATTGGATATCCTTCAGGAGATAAACCCTGGTTTCACCCTCCAATTCTCCTTCGATTAAAAAAGCCTCTCCGTGAGGAAGTGCAGCAAAATCCTTGACACTAATCCAAGCGTGTCTGTTTTCAACACCCTTTCCGTATATTTCTACAGGAAGCCAACCTTCCCTTCTCTTCCTCTTTAGTTCACTCTTTCTACCCGGTTTTCTGGGAAGAAGTTTTACTTTCACTCTCCTCATTCTTCAATCCTCCGTTAATCAAGAAACATTATTATAGCAAGTTTTCCGTTGTAGTATAGATAACTATGGGATTTTTTGGAAAAGTCCTCAGGAAATTTTGGCATTACTTTTCTAACCTACTACTTCTCTACGGATATTATTTATTATTTCTATTCTTTTACGATACATTCCTCAGAATGGCAAAGCCCATAGCACTACCCTTATCTTTAATATTGACTTTATTCTTTCTGGGATTAAACATTGCATATTGGTATAGGGACAAAATTCTAAAAAGGTGGAGAAATGCTTAGGATTCTAATTTTGGGGGTTATCTTCATGTTTGAGCTCCTAACTGCTCAAGAACTGTACATAAGAAATCTGCCCAACGGTGCAAAGTTAATAGTAAAACCGAGAAAAGATACAGAAGCCGTTGCCATACACGTATGGTTTAGGGTGGGTTCAATTTATGAGAAATACGATGAAAAAGGAATGGCTCATTTTCTGGAACACATGCTTTTTAACGGAACAGAAAAGTATAAGTACGGGGAAATTGACAAAATTATAGAAAGCCTCGGAGGAAATATAAATGCAGGTACTTCAAAGGACTATACCTATTACCATGTGGAAATAGCTCATCCCTACTGGAAGGAAGCGATGGAAGTCCTTTACCAACTTACCATGAAGGCTACACTCGATGAGAAAATGATAGAGAAAGAAAAAGAAATAGTTATAGAGGAGCTAAGGAGAGGCAAAGATAATCCAACCACAGTCTTATGGGAAGAATTTGAAAAACTGGTTTATAAAGTTTCCCCTTACAGGTTCCCTATTATAGGTTTTGAAGAAACTATAAGGAACTTTACAAGGGAAAAACTGGTTAAATTCTATAAATCCTTCTATCAACCCAGAAATATGGCAGTTGTAGTAGTAGGAAAAGTAGACCCAAAGGAAGTGGAAGAAGAAGTCTTAAAAACCTTCGGCAAAGAGGAGTCAAGACCTCTGCCCAAAGTCCAAATTCCCTCGGAACCGGAGCAGATAGGAGTAAGGTTTAAAAAGTTAACAGACCCCAGAATACAAAAGGCTTACTGGATCATAGGTTGGAAAGCTCCTGCTATAGGAAAAAATGAGTATAAGGGCTTAATAGTTCTCAGTGAGATACTGTGCGGAGGAAGAATATCTTTGTTTTACAGGGAACTCAGGGAAAAAGGATTGGTTTACTCTTACTGGTGCGGAGACCTCGGAAGACCAAGGGATAACTTATTTGTAATTAGCGCAAGTTTTGAACCTTCTAAGTATGAAGAAGTGAAAAATAAGGTATTTGAACTACTCAAAACCACATACGAAAAGATTACGGATGAAGAAGTTGAAGAAGCGAAGAGCAGAATTATAAATTCGAGGGTATTCGAGGAAGAAAAAGTAGAAAGTGATGCCTTTGATATAGGTTATGCCTATACCGTGGTAAGAGATTTAGACTTTTACAGATTCTTCGATAAAAACCTAAAAAGGGTAAGAAGAGTAGATATATTGAAGATTTTTGAGAGATTTATTAAAGAGGACAACTACTCCGAAATTATTATGATACCCGAGAAATGATAGAAAAGGCTTTCGTTATTCCCTTTGAGTATTTAATTAAACTTTCTAACAAAAAGTCAAAGGAAGATATCCTTAAGCTCCTTGAATCCTTGAAGAGTAAAGTAGATGTTCTGCTAATAAAAAGGGACAGCAGTTAGGAGCGGAGAAACGGTAAAGAATTGAAGAAAAGTTTCAGAAGATAGTAAAACCCGTTTCTCCGCCCACCCCTGCGGGAGAACTAATCCTCCGCTTACTAC
>QNXQ01000028.1 GCA_003978875.1 Aquifex sp.
TTAGTAAGTTCTTACCCATGCCTACACCCTTCATGGTATTGAATATATATTCTCATTCATTAAGTCTACACCACATTCAAGATTTTCCGCCCATTCTATGAACTTATTTACCATATCTTTCCCTTTGAAAATTGCACCGTGTTGTGGTGCTATTATTTCGATATCTAGTTGTCTTACCATATTCGCCCAGAGCTTCATAACCTTGTTTGAAGCCATATACCTTTTATGGAAACCTTCCATATACTTCAAATGCTCCTCAAAATTTTCCACTACCGTATAAGGTTGATTTAGCGATGCTCCGAGATCTCCGCTGAAGAGTATTTTTGAGCAGGGGTCATACACCTGAAAATTTCCGGGAGAATGGAGAAAATGTGCAGGCAAAATTACAAGTTCACATCCATTTAAATCAATGTGTGTACCTTTATCCTCAATAGGTCTCACTCTTTCCTCTACGTGTCTTTCTAAACCAAAGTGAGGGAGAAATCTAAGCCATAGTTTTGAGATGTAAGCTTCTGCGTCGGTAATTAGCAACCAACCGTTCAATGATGCCACTATATCAGGGTCTTGATGGGATAAAAACACATACTTAATTTTTTTAGGAGGTAAAAACTTTGCTATATCACTTTGAAGGAGGGAAAATACTTTATGTCCTCCCGGATCTAAAAGTACCCCTTCCCCTTTGTGGATGATTAAGTATTGATTCGCCTGAACAGCACTTGAAGGTGTAAGTTCTTCAAACAAAATTACCTTGTGTTCTTCACTTTCAAAAATAACCTGACCGCTCATACAATTTAAATTAACATGAACTCATGAATTATGATAGAAAGCAGATAGTTTTAGAAACTTTACAGCTCACTAAAAGATAAAATAACTCCTATGCGTGTAGTCAGCGGAATGAGACCTACCGGCAGGCTTCATCTGGGACACTACTTCGGCGTTATAAGAAACTGGGTACAGCTCCAAGAAGAACACGAATGTTTTTTCTTTATAGCAGATTGGCATGCTCTTACTACCGCATATAAGAACACTAAAGAACTTAGAAAAAACATAAGAGAGGTTATGATAGATTGGTTAGCTCTCGGGCTAAATCCCAATAAAAGCGTTCTTTTTATACAATCTCTCGTAAAGGAACATGCTGAACTCTGCTTACTTTTTGGTATGCTTACTCCAAAAAGCTGGCTGGAGCTAAATCCTACCTACAAGGATTTAAAATACAATTTGCTTAAATTGAGTGATTTAGAAAAGGATTTTAAAGAAAAACTCCGCGATAAAATAGAGGAAATTCTAAATTTAATTCCCTTTAACATCCATAATCCTGATAAATTTAGAGAACATTTATTGGAAAATCTCACTGAAACTTTGATAGAAGCTTTATTTGAAGGTGAAATAGAACCTGAAATCTTAAAAAAACTGAATGTTTCGAAGAGAGATTTCTACGAAACAGATACTTTTGGATTCTTAGGATATCCAGTTCTCCAAACGGCGGATATCCTTATATACAAGGGTGAGGCGGTTCCGGTAGGAGAAGACCAACTTCCTCATATAGAGCTTTCAAGGGAAATAGCTAGGAGATTTAACAGGCTGTACGGTAAAGTATTGCCTGAACCAAAGGCATTGCTTACGGAAACTCCCAAGATTCCGGGTACCGATGGAAGAAAGATGTCTAAATCTTACGGGAATGCTGTATTTTTCTCGGATACAAAAGAAGAGGTTGAGAAGAAAGTTATGAAGATGTTTACAGACCCTCAGAAGCTCAGGAAAAACGACCCGGGAAGGCCGGAAATATGCCCTGTATTTGCATGGCACAAATTATTTACTGAAGAAAAAGAACTGATAGATAACATAGAAAGAGATTGCAAAGCAGGAAAATTGGGATGCGTGGAATGCAAAAGAATTCTACTCAACCATGTTGAAGCTTTTCTCGAACCTATAAGGGAAAGGAGAAGAGAACTGGAGCGGAGGATAGATGAAATTGAAGATAGTTTCTATACAAATTCCAAAAAGGCGAGGGAAATAGCAAAATCAACTATGGAAGAAGTAAGAAAAGCTATGAATTTACCCTGATGGAATTATTAATTCTTTTCCCGGCTATACTTATACTCCCTTTTATAGTCTTCTATATATACCCGGTAAAATTTGTGCAAAATTTAGAAGCTTCAGATATTGTCCTTGAACCTCCGAAATTCTACCTTTATTCATACGTTTTCCATATTCACACACAATTTTCTTACGATAGTTTAGGAAAACCTGAAGATGTTTTTAGGGCAAGGGATGAAGAAAAAATCAACTTTGTAATAATAACTGACCACGAAGTGGACTTTTTTAAATTTTTTGAAGATGAAAAAACAATAGTCGGAGTTGAGAAGAAAATAAACGATTCCCAGGGTAAATTACTCGGAGATTTAATAGAAGTAGGAGATATTAAGGTAATAAGTCATCACTTTAAAAAGAAGTACCGCTGGAGATTGGAAAGAAATGAAGAGTATATTTTCGAGCTTATAAACCTAAAAGATGCCCTTGTTGAAAATAGAAAAAACTTATTTTTTTACTTATTCCTTGGGATTTTTCTTTATCCCTTTGCTAAAAAATCTTATCTAAAAAATTTTGTAAAAACAATAAATCTTGAAAAATATATAAGAAATTATTTGAAAGAAGGTTGGAAGAATAAGATTATCGGTGGTTTAGACCATCACGTCAAGGTGTATATTAGGGAAGTGGGTATTCGTTTTCTTTTTCCCTCTTACAAGTTCTCTTTTTCATTACTCAGGAATTTTTTAATAAGTAAAAGGCCTCTCAAAGACAAAAAGGATTTTCTAAATGCCATAAAAAGGGAAAAAAATGTTATCTCTTTTAGCAACAAACCCACGTTATTCTGGCTAGAAGAGAGTACGCTATACGTTTACTCTCCTTTCCCGAGAACTTTGATAAGAGTTTTTTCAAAGAATAATGTAAGAAGCTTTCATGGTTCTAACCTAAAGCTTAAACTCTCCAAGGGAACATACCTCGTATGCGGATATACCTATGCCTTTAGAATAGGAAGGTTTTTCTTCGGTTTAAAACCCTTATTCCTTTCAGATTTAATAAAGATAAATTAAATTAATTTAAGTAGATAATTGTAAAGGAGGAAGAGAGATGAAGGTAAAAATCACCGATAAAGATGCTCTCGTAGTAGTGGATATGCAGAACGATTTTATGCCCGGAGGAGCTCTACCTGTTCCTGAAGGAGATAAAATTATTCCTAAATTAAATGAGTATATAAAACTCTTTGAAAGTAAAGGACTTCCCGTATTCTTTACAAGAGACTGGCATCCTGAAAATCACATATCCTTTAAAGGACACGGAGGTATATGGCCTCCTCACTGCGTTCAAAATACAGAAGGAGCTGAGTTTCACAGAGACCTTTATATTCCTAAAGATAACAAATTCATAATATCAAAGGGAACTTCCCAAGATTTTGATGCCTATTCGGGTTTCCAAGGAACGGTTCTAGAATCCTTGCTCAGGGAAAGAGGTATTAGGAGAATATTTGTCGGAGGAGTTGCAACGGATTACTGTGTGAAAAACACAGCTATAGGAGGACTAAACTTGGGTTTTGAAGTATTTGTTTTAGAAGATGCCATAAAAGGAGTAGATGTAAACCCCGGAGATGTTGAAAGGGCAATTGATGAAATGTTAGACAGAGGTGCGGTATTTATCACCATAGATAACGTAGTCAGATAATAAACTAAAAGCTCTCTTTCGGTTATTCTTTCTTTCTCTTTCCGTTAACATTTACCGTAGGTAGCATTTCAGATTATTTTTCATGGCAAATCTGAGTTTTTCTTCGGCCATTATCAAAGTCGGCATAAGTTTCTTCTCCAGTTCGAGTAAGATTTCCTCGTTTGGATTTTCCTCCATAAGTTCCATAGATATCAAATTAAACAGAGCTTCCGCTCTTCCGTAATCCTCGGGAGAACAGTATTTAGCGTTATTTCTCCTTAAAAACTCTATTCTCTTTTGGAGGGAAAAATAATCAACTAGTTCCAAGAATTCCTCTTTTTCGTACCTCTCTTCATAAAAACATTCGTCTATTATTCCGTCACAGTATTCCTGGAAAAATAGTCTAGGTTCAAAAATGATAAGCTCGGTGATGGGTTCCCTGTTTGTATACGCACCTCTTACCGCTTTTAAGGTTGTTCTTTCCATAAAATCAAATGCTCTTTTTACACCTTCTTTAATACCGTGGTATGCGTATACCTTAACACCGTCATAATACCCCAAGGCTTTACCGTAAAGGTATGGAGTTGCTTCTTTTGTATTTGCATTATTGAGTTCCTTAAAAAACTTTTCGGCTTCCAGTAAATACTGGCTAATAGATGTAGCAAAAGCAAGGGATATTAATAATAGGAAAATTAGTTTCTTCATTTTTTAATCCCCTAAATTTAGTCTATCACAACGGTATCTATGCACTTAAGGTATAGACTTTCGGGAAAAGTAGGAAGATAAGGATGGTCTATAGGTTGGAGATTTACTTCTTTCACGAGAATTCTACGCGATGCATCCGTTGAAGCAAGCCTAATTTGTTTAATCATTTCGCTAAAACTTATTTGGTACGTGCAAGAACAAATAAAAAGCCTTCCTTTTTTTCTGAGTTTTTGGAAAGAGTAATAAGCCAATTTCCATATAGCCCAGAGAATACTTTCTTTTTCTTTTTTAGTTTTCGCTATTGCGGGAGGGTCTGCTATTATTAAGTCGTATCTTTCGTCCGTCTCCTTAATGAAATCAAAAGCATTATAGTTTATAAACTCTACCTCCACTCCGTTTAACTTAGCATTTTCCTTTGCAATTTCCAAAGCAGCTCCGTTTATATCCACTCCTAAAACGTTAGCTCCTTTTTTAGCACAGTAAATAGAAAAGCTACCGGTATAGCAAAACAGATCTAAAACTCTCTGTTTTTCTTTCACAGTGCTGTAGATGTATGCTCTGTTATCCCTTTGGTCTAAGTAAAAACCTGTTTTCAATCCATTTTCAACATCTACGAGGAACTTAAAGTCCCTTTCCCTTATAAGAACAGGAGAATTAAGTTTTCCGTAAAGAGTACCTTTACACTCTTTGAGTCCCTCTTCTCTTCTTCCTTTAAAATCACTCCTTTCATAGATAAACCTCGGTTGGAAAAGTTCAACCAGTACTTCAACAATTGTAGACTTCAACTCCTCCATAGGATAGCTTCTTACTTGAAGAACTAAAGAATCACCGTATTTATCGAGTATTAATCCGCTCAGCATATCACTTTCGGAAAAAACCACCCTGAAAGCATCGGCATCTATCCCATCTCGTAGACTGATAGCTTCTTGAAATCTTTTTTTAAAGAATTCCTTATCTATTTGTTCCTCCTCATAGGAAAGGACTCTAAAAGCTATACGGGATTTGGGCGAATACGTTCCTAAAGCTAAGAAGTTTCCTTCGTAGTCGTATAATTCTGCTATAATTCCCTGTCCTTCAATTCTTTCTATCTCATCTCTAAAGACCCATGGATAAAAGTGTTTTATTTTCTTTTCTCTTCCTTTTTTTAAAAAGATTTTCATGAAAATAGGAATCTCCTTACAAGTTCTTCAGCTCTTTTCTGACTAAATTTGTAATAGGTTTCTATAGTAGTTTTCACACTGGAGTGTCCAGCAAATTCCTTAACAACCTCTATTGGAAATCCAGAATTTATAAGGTTTGTAATATAGGTGTGTCTGAAACTATGAATACTGAAGTCTATATTGAGTCGCTTGGATAATCTATCAGTATATACCTGCAGAACACCTCTTTTTACTCTAAAGTTCTCTTCAAAGTTTTCAATCCACTTAACGATTTTTTCCGTGATTCTCAAAGTTTCTTCTTTGTCCGGAGATAGGATGGGAACAAGTCTACCCTTATTCCTTTTTGTCATCTCAGGTGTAAGGGATATCCATAAAATTCCGCTTTTGTCTAGGTAAAAGTTTTCTCTACTTAGTTTTTCGAATTCTCCCAATCTTATACCACTGTATAGAAAAAGTGAATAGATTTTTTCATACTTTTTCCCTTTAACCTTTTGAAAAATGGCATCTATTTCCTCTTTCGTAAGAGCTCTGGGATACCTCGGTGGCTTTTTAGCATTCAACTCCTCTCTTGCTTCCTCAATAGCGGATTCTAAACTCTCATAAAGGCTTTTGTCTAAATATTCTCTCCTGAGTAGGAATTTCAGGAAATACCTCAGCGCTGAAAGGGTGGTAAGTAAGGAATTCGGGTTTAAATCACTCTCGTCTATATACCTGTAGACCAAAGACGGTTTTATATTTTCCACTATCTCGTCTTCGTCTATCCTGTGAAATTCAAAAAATTCTTTTACAAGCATAAGGTAGGTTTCTTTTGTTCTTTCACTTTTTGTTTTGGCGAGGTGTTTCTCCCACGCCTTTATTAATCCCATTAAGCAATATTTTATATCCCTGTTAATTTCAGGGATAATATTTCCCTATGGAATTTGTTCAAGAAGGAAAGGCGAAAATACTGGTTCCTGAGATACCCAAAACCGTAAGTTCTGATATGCCCGTATTCTACAATCCGAAAATGAGAGTAAACAGAGATTTAGCCGTTCTCGGACTGGAGTATCTTTGTAAAAAACTGGAAAGA
>QNXQ01000049.1 GCA_003978875.1 Aquifex sp.
CACCTTTGGCCAGCTTTTCCATTTTTTCCTCAAGTTCTCTGTAGGGTTCCTTATCTCTTAACTCTTTCAGGGTTTCTGAACCGCTTACCATAGCGAGTGGATTTCCGGCAAGGGTTCCGGCTTGGTATATATCTCCTTCGGGAGCAACTCTTTCCATAATTTCTTTTCTTCCTCCGTATGCACCGACGGGTAGGCCTCCTCCCAGTATTTTTCCGAGGCAGGTTATATCTGGTTCTATACCAAACAGCTCTTGGGCACCGCCTTTCGAAAGTCTAAATCCGGTTATTACTTCATCAAATATAAGTAAGCTGTTATACTCTCTTGTAATCCTTCGCAGTTCTTTTAAAAATTCCTTCTTGGGAAGGACTACTCCCATATTACCCGCAACGGGTTCTACTATAACTGCTGCTATTTCGTCACCGTACTCCTTAAATGCTTTTTCGAGAGCTTCAACATCGTTATAAGGAAGAACTATTGTCAGCTTAGCTATTTCTTCAGGAATTCCGGGCGTTCCCGGGATACCAAAGGTAGCAACACCCGAGCCTGCACTCACTAAAAGGCTATCGTAATGACCGTGATAGCAACCTTCGAATTTCACAATGTATTTTCTACCTGTAATACCTCTTGCCAATCTTACCGCTGACATTGTAGCTTCAGTTCCTGAATTTACAAATCTTACTTTTTCAACCGTAGGTACCATTTCGACAACAAGCCTTGCAAGGGTAATTTCGTGAGGATTAGTAAGTCCGAAAGAAAGGCTTTTTTCAGCTTCTTCTTGAATAGCTTTTACTACCTTTTTAGGAGCATGCCCCAGTATATTTGCTCCCCAGGATGCTAGAAAGTCTATGTATTCGTTTCCATCGGCATCCCAAACTCTAGCCTTTCTTCCTTTTACCAGGAAAATAGGTTCTCCACCTACCGCTTTAAAGGCTCTAACGGGACTGTTTACTCCTCCGGGTAAAACTTCTAAAGCTTCTCTTAAGAGTTTTTCATTTTTCATAAGGTTTATTTTAAATTATTCGGAAAGCTTTGAATGTTGCGGGAATAAAAAAAATTTATTTCTTCATAAGAAATTCTTTACTTAAGTGTATAGCCATATACTAAAATTCTTAAACAGGAGGTGTAGACATGAGTGAACAACAACAAGCTGCAGACCTTGTAATAATCCTGATAACCGGTCCAGAAAATCCTAAAAGATTACCTTCTGCGTTCTTCTTGGCATCCACAGCAGCAGCTGCTGATATGAACGTAGTTATGTATTTTACAGGACCTGCTACACTGCTCCTTAAAAAAGGTGTAGCGGAAAGCATTCGTCCCATGGAAGAAGGAAACACAATAAAAGACTTTATGGAGCTTGCCCTTGACAACGGAGTTCAATTTGTAGGCTGCTTGCAATCCTTAGAGCTTAACGGAATGAAGAAGGAAGATTTAGCTTTTGACGTTCCCTTACTTACTCCCAGTCAAGCACTGCCTTCCTTAGGACAAGCAGGAAGAGTTCTTACCTGGTAGCCCTTCCTGCCTTTTTTAAAACTGCTTTTTATACCTGTCATAAATTTATCTTATCCGTGTATTAAAATTATTATATATGATTGATATATCCAAGCTCAAAACTTTTGTAACCGTCGCTGAGCTGGGAAGTTTTTCGAAAGCTTCAGAAATTTTATACATCACCCAACCTGCGGTAACTCAACAGATAAAAGCCCTGGAGAGAACGGTGGGAGCTAAGCTTTTCCAAAGACAGGGTGGGAGGATGGTTCTCACAGAAGAGGGCAAACGAATTTACGAAATAGCAAAATTGCTTTTGAACAGTTATGAAGGTTTAATGGAGGAAATAGCGAGGATAAAAAAAGACTTAAAAGACACCCTTTTCTTAGGACTCAGTGCAACTCCGAGTGAATACATAATTCCCCAAATAATTGCAGAATTCCATAAGGAGTTCCCCAGTTCCAAAATAAAAGTTTTTACCGGAAACTCCCACGATGTTGAAGAAGGGCTAATTGCAGGAGTTTTGAATGTAGGTATTATAGAGAGGGAACCTTCCGACAAATTTACGGATATTCCCTTTCTGGAAGATGAAATAGTTTTTTTTACATTTCCGGAACATCCTATAGCTTCCAAAGGTGAAATAGAACCTGAACACCTCTATGAAATAGACCTCGTAATGAGAGAAGCCCATTCTGGAACCAGGAAACTTGTAAGGGATAAACTTGAAGAATTGGGAATTATTTTTGATAAGTTGAAGATAAAAGTAGAGTCAACGAGCAGTAGAAATATAATACAGATTGTTAAATCCGGGTATGGATGTTCATTTCTTTCCAAAGGACTGCTGAATGGAGAGCTAAAGGCGGGAAACCTTGTGCCTGTGAAAATTAAAGGGTTTGATATAAAAAGGAAATTTCACATAATTTATCCCAAAAACAGTCACGTTTCCTTCCTCGCCAGCAATTTTATAAAATTTTTACTTGAAAAAACTAAAGAGGTGCACACTGCAGTATGAAAGCGGTTATATTTGATGTAGACGGTGTAATAGTGGATGTAAGAAATTCCTACCACCATGCGATAAAAGAAACCGTAAAACACTTTACAGGACAAAATTTGAGTCTTGAGTTTATAAGGGAATTTAAATTTTCAAGAGGAATAAATAACGACTGGGATGTCAGTGTTGAACTTATAAAGTATCTTAACTTTGAACCACCTCCTTACGACGAGCTGGTTGAGGTATTTGAAAATTATTATGACCAGCTTAAAGATAAGGAAGAGTTAATCTTAGATAAAGACTTCTTTAAAGATTTAAAGGAAAGTGGCCTTACCTTAGGAGTCGTAACCGGGAGACCTAAGAGGGATTTGAAGTACCTTTTTGACCGATTTCAGCTATGGGAATTCTTCGATGCAATAATAGACGATGACGATGTAGGAGATATAAATTTGAGGAAACCACATCCATTTCCGCTACACCTTTGTATGGAAAGTTTGGGTGCCAAGGAGGGAGTTTACATAGGAGACAATAACGCTGATTATGAAATGGTGAAATTCTACAAGAAAATTTATGGAAAACCAATGGAGTTCATCCATTTCAAGAAGGTATTTCAAGAAAATCTCCCTGCGGATTTTTCAACTGATAGCGAAGAGGAACTAAAGGAGTATCTGAAGGTTCTTACCGGGCTGAAGAAATAAACCGTTTGTTATTTCTCTTCAACGATAGGTTTTGCCTCTTCTTCCAAAAGAATAGGTATTCCGTCTTTAATTTCGTAGAACACTTTGCAGTTTTCACATATGAGTATTTCTTTATGATTGTCGTAAAGTAAATCTCCTTTACACTTCGGGCATGCGAGAATTTCTATAAGCTCTTTCTCAAGCATAAGATTAATGATATAAAAATTTTCTATGAAAATCGGATTTATCAGTAAGAAAGGAGCTGTAAGGGCTTTAATTGCTGAATCAATAGCGAGAAAACTTCTTCAGGATATCGGTATAAAAGCGGAAATATTTTCGGCAGGTATTCAGCCGGAAAGAACCACTCCCAGAGAAGTTTTAGAAGTTTTAAAAGAGAAAGGATATCCTATAAGGAGCCTTTATCCAAAACCTTTAAGAAAAATTCCCTATAAATCTTTAGACATTGTGGTAATTCTCGATAATGAGATTAAAGACAAGTGTGAGTTTGTGATTTCCCACAAAAGGAGAGAGAACCTACACATAGATGAGCCAGTAAGACATACGATAAGTGAATACAGGGAAATAAGGGATAAGATAGAAAAAGAATTGAAGGAACTTTTCGGAGTTGAAAAGGAAAAACAGGAAAAATTAGAAAGGAAAAAAGTTTCAAAATAGCCTTCCGACTTTAGGTTCCTTAGGTTTCGTTTTTTCCTCTTCTTTCTTTATTTTTTCAAGGTCCACGTAGTCCTTAATCATATTTATGAATTCTTCTTCTGTAATGGTTTTAATTCTGTATTTTTTAGCCTTTTCCAATTTTGTCCTTCCCGGGTCTCGACCTACCACGAGATAATCCGTTTTTGAGGTTATCGAATTTGAAAACTTTCCGCCTAGCATTTCTACTATTTCACCGGCTTTTTCTCTGGAACAGCAGCTCAAGGTTCCGGTAAAGACAAAGGTTTTTCCTTTCAGAACGTCGGAAACTTTCTTTGCCGTCTTTTTGGTCAAATTTACTCCGGCTTTTTCAAGTTTTTTAATAACCTCAATATTTTCAGGTCTATTGAAGAACTCCTTTATACTTCTTGCAACCTTGTACCCTATTCCTTCAAGTTTCATAAGTTTCTCTAAGGGTATTTCTTTTAAATCCCAAATACTTTTTATAACCTCTTCTATCTTCTTAGCTGTTGTAGAGCCAACGTATCTAATTCCCAATCCGTAAATTACTCTATCAAGAGGTCTATCTTTGCTTTCCTCTATAGCCCTAATTAAATTCATAGCGGATTTTTCTCCGAAGCCCGGAAGTTTCAAAATATCTATGAGTTTCAGATAGTAGATATCTCCTACGTCTTTGACCAATCCCTTATTGAAAAGCAGCTTAACCGTAGCATCTCCCAGACCCCTTATATCCATAGCTTCTCTGCTCGCCCAGTGTTTTATCCTGAGAACCGATTGGGCGGGGCAGGCAATATTGATACACCTCAGTGCTACTTCATCGGGAAGTTTAACCAGTTTAGAACCGCAAGAAGGACAAACTTTGGGAAACTCTATCGGTTTTTCACTACCTGTCCTTTTCTCTTTGAGAACCTCCGCTATGTATGGTATAACATCTCCCGCCCTTTCTACTACTACATAATCTCCCAGTCTTATATCTCTTTCCCTTATAAAGTCTTCGTTGAATAATGAAACGGAGGAAACTGTAACCCCTCCCAGCTGAGCCGGTTCCAGCTTTCCCACAGGAGTTATTATTCCCGTCCTACCCACTTGGAATATGACATCGACTAATTTAGTTACGGCTCTCCTCGGCTTAAACTTGTATGCAATAGCCCACCTTGGATGATGGGATGTATATCCGAGCTTTTCATACAATCTCCTATTGTTTACCTTGATAACCATTCCGTCTATTTCGTAAGGGTATTTATCTCTTTTCTCTTCCCACTCTTTGCAATACTCTATGACTTCTTCTATACCTTTACAAACCTTTGTATCCTTTAAAAGCGTTTTAAATCCCAGCGAGTCAAGAATTTTCAAAGATTCGTAATGGGTTTCCGGATTGCTTTCTTCGGGTTCTACGTAAGAGAGTTGATAGACTATAGCCTCCAGTTTTCTTTTTGCTACTTCCTTTGGGTCTTTTTGTCTTATTGACCCTGCTGCAGCGTTTCTCGGATTTGCAAAAGGAGAAAGTCCTTCTTCTACCCTTTCCTGATTAAGTTTATTGAACTCTTCTTTACTTATAACTACCTCTCCTCTTATCTCCGCCAATCTGATTCCGTATGTGGAGAACTCAGCCTTGAGCGGTATAGTTTTTATAGTCTTAAGATTATTGGTAATGTCTTCTCCTACCTCACCGTCTCCTCTAGTTGCACCTCTTACGAATAAATCGTTTTCATAAACAAGGGCTATTCCCGCACCATCCAATTTGGGTTCCACAGTGTACTCAATTGTTTCCAAACCTGTGATTTGTCTTACTCTTCTGTCAAATTCTCTGAGTTCTTCCTCCGAGTATGCGTTGTCCAACGATAGCATAGGAGTATAGTGCTTTACTGTGGGAAATTCTCCCGTTATTTCACTGGCTACTCGCTGTGTAGGAGAATCTGGAGTGATTAAATCTGGATATCTTTTCTCAAGTTCTTTCAGAGCTCTAAAAAGCCTGTCGTAATCGTAATCGGATATAACCGGATTTGATTGGATGTAATACTTATAGTCGTGGAATCTTATAACTTCTCTTAGTTCTTCTACGAATTTTTTAGCTTCCTCATGAGTTGCCTTTTTTACCTTTTCTAAATTTTCTAAAAGCTTTAGGGTTTTCTCGTAAAGTTCTCTCTCTTTTTCAGGTGTGAACATATTCTATAAATCTATTTCGATAACTTTATTCCTGCTCGTTGCTCCTCTAACTATCTTTATTTTCGTCTTTGGAATACCGAAATGCTTTGAGAGGAGCTCAATAACTCTCTCGTTCGCTTTTCCTTTTTCCGGAGCTTCTTTTACCTTTACTATGAATTGGTTATCGGAAACCTTTTTTACTTCTTCTTTTTTTGCCTTCGGTGTTACTTTAACGTTTATTACCATAGCCAAAGTACTTTATTCTTCTGGAACTTCCCTGCCTTTATAGATTATGGTGTAGACTATGACAAAGCCGTCTATACCGTGTTCCTTCGCATAAGTTACCTTTATATCAATAACTTCGTTCCCTTCATCGTAAATGCCTTCGAGAACTTCGTTGAGTTTTTCGGTTATTTCGTGAGTAGTTCCTTCTAAATCAACAACAAGGGCACCGATTTTTTCCATATTAGAATTATATTTTATGCTTATACGCTGGGTGAGAAAAAGTAAAATAAGGGAAGTATGGAGCGAAAGAGTTAATAGAGAGGTTAAGCCAAATTTTTGACAAATTTATTATAACACAGGGGCTGGAACAACCTAAGAGAGGTAGGAAACCTAAACTAACCGATGCTCAAA
>QNXQ01000213.1 GCA_003978875.1 Aquifex sp.
GGGAAGCCCGCCCTGTGGTGCGGGTTGGAACTTCGCTGAAAAGTCCCTCACGTGAGGGACACAATCTAAGCGGAGTTCCTAAAGCAACAGCTACCTTTTACTATATTTCTTCACTTTTGTCTACATTTTAGGGTAGCTGTTGCAACCACGGTAAACTGACGGAGAAATAGCGGTGAAATTACGGCATACTTACGGTATGTTCACGGCAGGGGACGCTCAAGTTCGGTTCTTAACGCCTTGAACAAAATGGTTATTTTGTTCAATTCATCAAGCCATTGATTTTCAAGGATTTAAAGATGCTCAGACTTGAAAAGATACCTACGTGGGAAGAAGTAAAAGAGTTCTGGAGACGGGCGACGGAATTACACGGCTCGGGAAAAATTGGGCTTAGGGATTATCTGTTTTTCGGTTTTATTTTCTTCACGGGTTGTAGGATTTCCGAGATTTTGAACTTAAAAAAGGAAGATATAAACCTTAAACGCTCGGTTGCAGTCATTAGACAACTCAAGAAGAGGAAAGAAGTGAGACGAGAGGTTATTATTCCCGAATTCTTAAGGGAAGATTTAAAGGTATATTTGGAACGATTAAAAGAAGGGAATAGGCTTTTCCCATTTGCCAGGAATACAGCATATTTGAAGGTGAAGGAATTTACAGGATATAACCCGCATGCTTTTAGACATACGTTCGCTATAGAGATACTCAAGAGAACAAATAATTTAGAATATGCAAGAAGGCTTTTGGGGCATTCAAATTACAACACACTAAAACACTATCTTGATTTTACGGTTGAAGACATTAAAGATAAGCTCGGAGAAATGTTTTAAGCAACGTGAGAGTGTTTAAAGTAATGCCATATGACATTCTTGGGCTTTTCAGGATCAAGGTCAAAGTGTATGAATGTTTCAGCTATTCCGATTCTGGTTATTCCGTGGTCCAGGAGAAATTTTACTATGCGAAATCGGGTATTTGAATTTAGAGCTTTCACATCTACCGCATAACCTCTTATGTGGGCAGATCCAGGAACTCCTCCTATTGCACGGTTGTGTTCTATACACCTATAAGCTGATGTTATTATTACCGGTTTCCCCAGAAAGTTCCTTAGCTCTTCCAGTATCTTTAAAAGCTCGCTTTCTATTATTACCTCTCCACAGTGCTTACATACAAATTCTTTAACCTGAAAATGCTTTATATTGTTCTCTTGTATAAATTTCTGAACTTCGTTTTGTCCCATTAAAAGCATTTTTCAGTCCTCCGCCAAAATTTTCCTCGGATCTTTTAAGGCGGAGCGTTCCCCAAACCAGAAGCCCAAAATCATTGAGTTTATCGGAGTGAACACATTTACGAACTCGGAAAAAGAGAGAGTTCCACTTACAACTCCGTAAATCATACTTACCTCAAAGGTTATGAAGGTCATAAGAGTAATGGAGGGTCTTACAATTTTTGAAAACTTACCTGCGGTCTTATACCTTTCTCGGATTTCCAGTTCCTTGAGGAGTTGTTCGTTATAGTGAAGAACTATTTGAGCTATTTCCTTCTGCAGTTCCTTATCTTCCTTTATTTCTTTTTCTATGTTGTTAATCACTTGTTTTACAGGGTCAGGAGCTTTTTCCTTTACCTTCTTAATTATGACATCAGCTACAAGCGGTATAAGAGAGGTAAGCAATGCCGGAATCATTTACAAGCCTCCTTTACTTTTCTCAGGTATGCGTAATTTCTTCTTCCCCTGAGCACGTTTCCTATCCCTATGTTGTAGGCTTGTATTGCTAAATCCCAGCTTCCGAGTTTACTCTTAAGCCACTTTAGATATTTTGCGGATGCTCTGGCTTGCAGGATTACAGAACTTTTCACGGCGTTCCAGTTCATACCTGTTGTTTTTACAGCTCCACGAGTAAGCCCAAAGGCTCCATAGCTTACACCATCTGGATGGTAGCGGTAAAACCAGCGAGGGTCAAGCCCGCTTTCCGTTTTCGCTATTCCTAAGAGTATGCATTCAGGAACGCCTTCTCTTTTTGCCTCTTTCCTTATTATTTCTTTTATATTAGACTGTGGAACATTAGCATTTCCCTTTTTAGCAAGAAGAAGAATACCCGCAACTGCTATAATTGGAATTAAAATTCTTTCATTTAAACTCATTTTTAGCCTCCTACCAGTCTAACCAGCTGGGCGATAACTATTCCGAAGGCGGTCCCCATTCCCGAAGCGAAAATTATTCTCGCCTCGAGCTTTGAAAGTTTGCTTTTAAGTTCCTCTACTTCCTTTTCAAGCTTTGCTATTTTTGCGGAAAGTTCTCCCAATTCTTTGTAAAGATCCTTTTCATCCATCCTCTATCCCTCCTTCAAGGAAGAGGGGAAACAGTTAAAGCATTGTTAAAAGCTTCCTTTTCAAGAGCCTTTACATCTACATTTAGGAGTTCACTATCCGGAGTATTTTGTATCGCCGATATCTGATTGTCTATCTGAGTGTAGTATTCCCGGTACCAGTTTAAAATCGCTACCGCTTCCTGATTATCGGGATCCTGCGTATTGTTCGCTGTGTCTAAAAGATCTCCCATATCCAGGTAGTCGTAATCTCTAAGGATTTTCTTAACTCTTTCGTTTTGAAGCCAGAGAAGGGCATCCACCAAACCCCTCTTTAACGTGTTTACATCCTGCAACTCGGGATATATTGGATTTCCCAATTCGTCTACCGCTTGAAGGTCTATATTTTCATAAAGACTACCATTTATAACCACCGTTATCATCTCTTAACCTCCTTACAAGACTATGTTGGAGCGGACGTTTCTCGGTACACCGTTGACGTCTCTCACTATCCCACCTATTATGTCCGTATCAGTTAGAGTATTTCCAGCGGAGTCTTGTATGGTTGTGGAATTATCCCTGTAATAATCTAACGATGAACCATTGCAGTTCACTAAAAGTCCTGTGGAAGTTTTCACTACTGTTGAAGAACCTAAAGCTACGTGGAAATGCTGGTGTATGTAGTAGCCAATTAGATTTTTTGTTCCTATATTTACCGTACTAGAACTGAAGCTTATCCTGCTGGCTACACCCCCGTTTCCTGCGAATAAATTTCCGCCTGTATTTTTAATCGTGCATCTAAAGAATTCAAGGCTTGCCCATCTTAGTCTTATATTTCCCCCTGAAGGGTTGTCAATAATCGGAGGGTTTTGTAAGTCTCCTACAATTAAAACAAAACTGTTACTTAAAGCGATTACTTTGCTTAAATCGTATGTGTATCCCGGTGTTAAATAGATGATGTAAAGAGAAAAAGGAATTTTTACTTCTTCCGTTCCCCAGGCTGTGTATGTAGTGTAACCGGGTTTCAAAAGAGCTCCATCTAATGTTCTGAGAGGAGCTTCTTGAGAACCGTCGTTTCTGTCATCCCCCGAGGGATCCACCCAAACTTCTTTTACCGTTATTTTTCTTTTTTCAAGTTCTTCTTTGAATTTTTCAAGCCTGTCCAATTTTCTTTTGTATATGGTGGGTATTCCGTTTGCGTCGGTTATTATGTCCGCAATTACAAAATCATCTGATCTGTTCCATTCTTCAGCCCTGAGAGGTAAAGAATTCGGATTATAGTTTACATCCGAAAGTGAAACAAGGTAAAAACCTTTATGCGGAGGGGTAAAATTATTGAGAGGTTTTCCCGATGTAGTAAATCTAAGGTGGTAAACGGTTGAAGGAGAAAGTTTAAATGTTCTTTTCGTTATATCGTAATCCGAGGAATTGTAAAGTCTGTCTCCTACCAAAAACCTTTGATTTTCATCTACTACTATTGTTCCGTTTGTTGAATTGTAGGTTACGGAAATGGTTTTATCCGGTGTTAAAGCTTCGGGAAACTGATAAGAGCTTACGGGAACTTCCGGGTAGCCCAAGGTAAGTTTACCGTTGTAAGCGTAAAGAGGTTTTTCCTCTCCGTTAATGTCAAAAACGTAAGGTTCATATCCGAAACCTTTAATTATTCTCGATGTTTGCATGTCTACTTCCTCCACGTTGTTAGCGTTTCTTCCCGGTTCATTTCAACCGCTACAATTTGAGCGTGGATGTTGAAGGTATCTCCGCTCGCTATAGGTGTTAATGCGGTAGCTACAGCCGTTATTTTTCCCTGCACCTCTACCGGAAAGGCAAAATCTACTTTAAAGCGTGATAGGTTTCTCATAGTAGTGGGGTCTTTTGGAGTTAAAACTGCTACGGTTATTCCGTTTTCTTTAACCATTATGGAATACGGGTATTTTGAATAGGTGTATCCGCCTATCGTGGGAGATGTGTTATCTTCATCGGTCATAACTTCTAAAGTTTCTATCCTTAGTTTCTTGGTTTCGGGTATTGTTGCTATTTCTATTTCCGTGCTTGGCTTTGTATCAGTTAAGACTACATGAAGCTCAAGCCCCATAAACTTCATTCTTCAACTACCCCGGTTAAGGTTATAAACACGGGATCGGTAGTTGCAGTGTGAAGTTCCAGTTCTATGTCCAGTTCTGTAGTTTCTACCGGGACGGGAACCGGAAAGTTAAAAGTTCTTGTGAAGGTGTTGAAAATACCTCCGCCTATGGGATTTTTACCAAAAATACTTTTGTTGTTGTCCTTGATGTCTAAAAGAGAATCAGGAGGAATGAATGCGGAAACAGAAAGGAGGTGGAAACCACGGGGAACCGCTACGCTGTCTCTGTTTATCCCTACTTGAGGTGTTCTTATAACTACGTTTGCAACGTAAGACTTCTTCATCTTTTCCCCCTATTAGTCTTTTTCTTCTATTTCCACTCCGTCTACTCTTACAACTATTTCGGCACTTTCATTAGCCGTAGCATCTAAGAGGTTCTTTTCATCCCATCTGATTACTATGTCGTAGGAAGCTCCCGCAGGTATCATTATGGGAGCTTCTAACATGTAAGCGTCCTCCTCGGAATATGGATTTAACTCGGGAGCTATAAACTTAGCATGTCCGAGTACCCTTTCCTGTCCACTTTGTCCCTTAACTATTACAATTGCTCCGTTTAAAGCCTTCTCAAGTAATGCGGGTGTGGTTCCTGTAGCTCTTTCAATCGTTATTTTGTGGATAAGGAGGTTAGCATTAGAAGGGGCTTTACCTTCTTTGTAAATCCTGTAATCGTTTCCTTGCTTATTTGAAAAGACTGAAACGGAACCGGAGGTATTGGGGTCAACTTTTACAACCGCCCAGTTTCTGTAAACTTTTTGAGCCATCTTTCACACCCTCCTTTTAAGTTTTTAAAGAACGTCTACAGCTTCAGGTTCTAATTCGTCATCAAAACCCAGCTCGTCGTATTCAGGTTCTTCTTCCACATACCCTTCTCCTTCAACCTCTTCGGGCTCTGGAAGGGCGTATTCAGGATTTTCTTCTATAACTTCTTCATACTCAGCAGGTATTACTTCGTCATCTGCGAGTTCTTCGCCATACAGTCCTATCGGTGGATTGCCTTTGAAGATGTATCTATCTAAAAGATTAAGAACGAGTTTAGCTCCGGAACCTGCTACTACTCCGAGGGCAAATTCTCTATTCTTTTTGGAGGATCCTTTAAGAAGTGCTAATCCACCGAGAAGCATTAGGGTGTCGCCTACGGGAACATGTTGATTCAGGCTTTGCAAGGCTTGCACTTTGGAGATAAGGTAATTATCCAGGAGTTTACCTCCTGCGAGTCCTACAGCTGTTCCACCCGCAAGCATTAGTAAGGCGTTTTTGTTCCTTACAGGGTTCTTAATTATGAGTTCTCCAACTTTTTTAAGCCCTCCGCCCCTTTTTGATTTCATTACGGAAAGCACTTTAGTGGGGTTTTTTCTTGCCCTGGCTTTCTTTCCTCTCTTTCCTTTTTTCCTGGGATTTACAACAAGACCCTCAAGGATTTTAGACATATTTCATACCTCCTTCCAGTTTTTTTAGTTTCAAAAGACACCAAAAGGAATAAAGGAGTGTCAAAATGTTTTGAAACCTCATCCTACTATTCCCTCCTCCTTTACTTTTCCTTTGAAGTTCACAATGTAAAGGTTCCTTCCTTCTTCGTCTGTAAGTAAATCCGGAAAGTCTGAGAGCTTAAAGTTTTTGACTTTTTGAATGAAGATCTCTCCGTCTTCACATACGAGTTCTAAAGGTTCCCCTTTTCCGAAAAAGTGAATGTAGGGTTTAGGGGTTCCTTCCTTGTCAGAGAGGTAAATAACGCCCAATAACTTTCCGAGGTAAACGTATGTATCCGGAACGTAAATCCTTACTTTTGACAATCTTCTGGGAAGTTTTCCCCAGTGAAATTTGGTATAAAGGTTTACCGCTTTTTCAAGGGATTTGTTTCTCACCTCTTCCCTCCGTCTACGAGTTTTCCGAGAAGGTATAAAGCACCTCCGGCAAGTGCAAGTTTTCCCGCTTCATCAATTGTTTTTCTGATGTCTTCTATTACCCCTTTTTCGTCAAGCTGAGTACAGAATGTTGGGGGAACTTTTCCCTTGTCTACGAGTTCAAGGCATTTCTTTCGTCTTTCCTCCTGTTGTATGTCTCTGAAGATAGAGGAACCGGCGAGGGCTGTAGCCATTGCAACCCCAAGTCCTACAA
>QNXQ01000185.1 GCA_003978875.1 Aquifex sp.
CCCAATAGTTTCATCGGATATTGTTGGAAATCCTCACTCTGCGATATTCGACGCACCCCTTACACAAGTAATAGGCAATCTGGTTCACATAGCTGCGTGGTACGACAACGAATGGGGTTATTCCTGCAGACTAAGAGACCTTGTAATATACATGGCGGAAAAAGGACTCTAATTTTTCCCCTCTTTTTCTTTCCTCATTAAGCTTTCTATAAATAAATAAATTATCGGCAGGCTTCCTATAACTCCCCATAGTCCTGCTATGAAAAAGGTCTTCTGAAAGCTATTAGACAGGGCAAAAATGTATTCTACTCCGTAAAACAAGGCTTTAGCCTTTTGTTCTGAAATCCATAGCAGCTCCGAAATCTTATTTAAGAACTCCGAAACTATTACCGGATTTTGAATCTCGGAACTCCTCTCAAAGTTAGTCCATAGGTATTTCTGGAGGTCGTTGGTAGCAAGAGCGGTACCAAAAGAGCCTCCCACAAAGCGTATGTAATGCATAAGGCTAACTCCCAGTGTTGTCTGGTCACCTAAATTCCTTAAAGCTAAATTGGTTACAGGTGCAAAGAAAAATCCCAGCCCTATTCCCAGAACTACAAGTTTATAAGAAGCTTGCCATGAAGGTGTGTAATATTCAAATTGAGGAAGAAAGTAAAGTGAGGAAAACAGGTAAAGGAGAACCGCTATATACAGAGGTAGTTTTTCCGAAAATTTATCGCTTATGATTCCGGCGATAGGAGAGGCAATCCCTATTGCGAGAGCCAAGGGTAATATGTGGAGTCCCGTCTGAAAGGTGGGTATACCCTTTAGGTGTTCAAAATATAAAGGTATAAGGTAAAACACTTGATACATTGAGAAACCCAAGAGTAAAAAGTAAACCAGAAAAGCGATTACAAACTCTTTGATTCTGAATATGGAAGGAGAAAGGAGCTTATTCTTTGATAGGGTTTCAGAAAGTAAGAATAGAAGAAAGGATATTACGCTCAGAAAGGTCAAGGAAGCAATAAATTCCGAGGAAAACCAGCCCATTTGTTGACCCTTTGAGAGAACTATTAAAAGGGATACCGTAGCTACGGATATGAAGATGTAGGAAATAAAGTTCAGTTTTACGCGGTGGTTGGGCTTGTATTCGGGAAGGAAGAAAAGAGCGTATACGAAATTAATAATACCTATGGGAATGTTAATGTAGAAAACCCATCTCCAATCTATGTGCTGAGTAATCCAACCTCCTAGAGTAGGTCCCAAGGCGGGTGCAAAGCTCACTCCCAGTCCGTAAATTCCCATGGCGAGCCCCCTTTTTTCAGGTGGATACGCGGAAAAAAGCATAGCTTCCGCACTTACCACTATTAAGGACTCTCCGAATCCTTGGACTATTCTTGCGGTTATCATCCATTCCAGGGATTTGGCATTTCCGGCAAAAAGGGATGCAGCGGTAAATAAAAATAAACCCATGAGAAAAACTTTTTTGAGTCCCATTTTGGACTCTAACCACTCCACTAAGAGAATGCCCGAAGCTGCTGAGGTCATATAAGCGGTGATTACCCATTGAACTCCGTACAGGTCTGTAGAAAGCGGAGCCATTAATTTGGGAACGATTACATCTACAATCGTTGTGTCTAAAATCGCCATAAATACTCCTGTGAGAAGCGAAACCGTAAGAAATACCCTTTGAGAAGGTGTTATTTCTTTGTGTAGTTCTTTCATTTCATTCTCCTGATTTCAACCTCTCCGCCCATGCCTACTCTGAGAAGTCTTAGGTCTCCCTTCGTAATTTTTATCTTTACGGGAATTCTTTGAACAACCTTAGTAAACTCTCCCGCGGACACATCTCTGGGAACAAGGGCAAAAGTTGCGGCAGAGGCAGGAGAAATATCCTCTACTACTCCCTCGAAAACCAAGTCAGGATAAGCGTCCAACCTAATATAAGCAATGCTTCCTTTCTTTACCCCTTTTAGCTTTGTCTCTTCAAGGAGAACCTCTATGTAAAAACTTTCGGGATTCACTAACGCAAAAGCCGGCTGCCCTGCTCTTACTGTATCACCTCTGCTTATAAACCTTTTGGCAACGATACCCTTGAAAGGAGCTCTTAGTTTTGTATCCTTTAGTCTCTCCTCTGCAAGCTTCTTCTTTTCTTCCAAACTCTCTATCTCCTTCCCGATATACTCGATTTCCTTTTTGAGTTCTTTAATCCTTTCTAAGGAAATCCTTGCGGATTTGATACCTGTCAAGGCTCTCAAATATGCGGTATTTAATTCCTCAATGGATTTCTTTATGTACCTTTTTTCCTCCAGCATGGCTTTATAACGGGTGTCCACTTCCTCGAACTTTCTCTTCGGAATCAAACCTTTTTCCAATAAATCCCTGTATCTCTCCCTATCTTTCCTTAATAGTTCAAGTTTTGCTTCTATTGCTTTGAGTCTCTTTTCGAGAGCTTCCCGCTTTTTCTTTATCTCCTCAGCACGAAGCTTTGAACTTTCGAGATTTACACCCAGTTCTTTCCTTACCCTTTCAAGTTTAATCTCGAGACCCCTCTTTTTCTCTCTTAAAGCTTCAATTTTTCTTTTCAGACTTTCCAGCTCAAACTGATAATAAGTGGGCTCCAACTCGGCTAAAACTTCCCCTTCTTCCACCCAATCTCCTAAGTCCTTATAAACTTTTTCAACTTTCCCGTCTACCTTAAAAGCAAGGTAAGAAAGCTCTTCGGCACGTACAAATACCGCGTTGCTCACAGCATACTCTATCCTGTGTTTTATCCAAAGAAAAGCGTACGTGCTGAAACCAAGGATAAGGAAAAGTATTACTCCAATACCGATAAACCTTTTCATTTGCCCAGCCCTCCTCCAATCTTTAAAAGTCCGCTCGCTCTCAGGAGCTTAAAGTAAGCTTTCAAAAATTCGTAGCGGGAAATTATAAGGGCTTTCCTCGCCTCGGTCAGTCGAGCTTCGGCAATCAGCAGCTGGGTTTGAGATATGAGCTGGTTTCTATACTGCTCAAGGGAAAGTTCGTAGTGTTTTTTTGCAAACTCAAGAGCTTGACTTGTAACCTTTAGATTTTCCTTTGCGGTTTTCAGCTCTTCGTAGGCTCTCTTTACATCAAGCTTTATTAAATCGGCCATTTCTTCATATTCCTTCAAGACTTTCTTTTTTTGAGCTTTTACGGATAAATTCTCGTAATAGGGCTGAATTCCCCTGAAGGATAATGAAGTACCCACCGAGAAGAAAGTCAATCCCTTGGGATACACTATGGGATTTTGGTTTGTGTAAAGATACGAAACCTCGAGGAAAATTTTGGGCAAAAACAGGGAAAGCTTTATTTTTTCTTTAAGTTTTTCAATTTCTATCCTCTTAAGGTAAGCCTTCAGCAGAGACCTTCTCTTTAGGGCTTCACCTATGTAAAAATCCAAATCCTTTATTCGGACGTTCAGTTTCGGCTGAGAAAGCTTTTCCAAATCCTTTTCGGAGACCTTCGTAAGTCTGGACAGATTTGACAGGGATATCCTGTAGTTAGCTTGTGCTCTCTTTAGTTTTCTCTCAACTTCCGAAAGTTTTACGCGAGCTTCCAAAATATCCGTGATTGCTACCAAACCCTTTTCGTAGTAAGCCTTTGAAAGCTCATACTGGGACTTTACCGCTTCCTTTTGTTTCTTATAAACCTCTATTAAGTTTTTAGCACTCAAAGTGTCCAAATACGCAAGGGCTACCTCAAGGAGTATGTCTTCTTTTTTCTCCTCGTAAAGGAGTTTTTTTATTTCCAAGAGTTTTTGTGAGATTTTTACATAGCTTTCCCTCGCACCGAAGTCGTATAAAAGCTCCCTTAAAGATACGCCAAAGCTCTGGTATCTGTCCTTCAAAGTTCTAAAATCACCGTTTATTAAACCGAGGTCAAGCTTTAATCTTTGTTCTTCGTTCTGATATGTAAACTTATAAAAGATTTCCACATGCGGAAGATACAGGTTCTTACTGGCTTTTAACTGAAAAAATGAAGCTTCTACATCTCTTCTGAAAGCCGCTATAGATGGATTCTTTTCAAGGGCTTTTTTCCAAAGGGTTTCCAAATCCAGGGAAAAGGATAAGCTCAAAAGAAAGAAAAAAATTAAAAAACTCATACCTTCACTCCCCTCAGGAGTATTTCGGTTCCCCTCCTTAGCTTTTCCCTTATAAACTCTAAGGGTTTTGTTTCCTTCAAGATATACTCCAATACGATTTGTCTTAAAAATCCCATGAGAATGTCCGTGAGAATCTCAGCCTCATCTTCACCCAGTTCTTCACTTTTCATAAGAGCTTTTATCCTCCTCTTTAAATCGGATGTCTTCTGAAAGTAAAGATTTCTGAACTCTTCTCCGTGGGCAACCATGTGAAAAAGAAAGATGTCCACTATTTCCTTTTCTTCGTAAAGTTTTTCTCCGAGCTCCAGAACAAAACCTATAATGGCTTCTTCCTTCTCTTCCGAATTCTTCTCCCATTCGCTTAACTTTCTTACTATTTCTTCGTATACGTTTTCTACCAGATGTTTGAAAAGTTCCTCCTTGCTTTTAAAGTAGAAGTAAAAAGCTCCCTTAGATAAGCCTGCGTGCCTGACTATTTCCTCTACCGTGGTGTTGTGGTATCCCTTTCTGGAAAAGAGTTCCTTGGCCGAACGAAGGATTTTCTCTCTGGTTTCCATAAAAAGAATTCTAACATACCGACCGGTCGGTATGTAAAAAAGGGATTAAATATTTTCTTATGGAGGATTTCGTGATAATAGGAAAAATACTCGATACTTTTGGTCTTGAAGGAGAACTCAAAGTAAAACCTTACATGCCCCTTGAATTTTTTGAGGGACTGGTAAGGGTGTATCTGAAGAGGAAAGGAGGAGACTACGTTCCCTTTGAACTTGAGTGGATAGACTTTATGAACGATAAAGTAATCTTGAAATTCAAAGGATACGATTCTATTGACGCCGCCCAGCAGTTCAAGGGAGCAAAGGTGTACCTTCCCAAAGAGGATTTGCCCAGTCTTGAAGAGGATGAGTTCTACGCTTATGAACTTGTAGGAATGGAGGTCGAAACCGATAAGGGTAAAAAACTCGGAAAAGTGGTAAGGGTTCAGGACATGGGTCCCTACGATGCGCTTGTCGTTGAGGGCGAAAAGATAATGATTCCATTCATATCGGATATTGTTCTGGAAGTGGACAAGGAAAAGAGAAAGATAATTGTCAAGGAGGAACTAATCCCCCTTTGAGTTTTCTTCCTCCCACAAACAGTTGACGATTTTACTATCAAATTGTATCATATATAATCAAATAAAATCATGAAAGGAACTATGTCAATAGGAGAATTTGCTAAGCGTGTAGGTGTAAGTCCGATAACTGTAAGAAGATACATTAAAAAAGGTTTAATTACTCCTTTGAAAACTCCTACAGGAAGATACAGGTTCACAGAAAAGCATGTGAAACAGTTCTTTTCTCTAAGAGAAAAAGAAACTCCTAAAAAGGTCGTAATCTACGCAAGAGTTTCTACTCAAAAACAAAAAACTTATCTTGAAAATCAAATTCAGCTCTGTAAACAGTATTGTGTTTCCAAAGGATTGCAGATTGACGAGATAATAACAGACATTGCAAGTTCCTTTAATTTCAAAAGAAAAGGTCTTAAAAAATTACTTGATATGGTAATATCCTCGCAGGTAGATACCGTAGTGATTTACTCTAAAAACAGACTCTCAAGAATTGCTTTTGAGCTTATTGAAGAAATCTTTTCAATGTTCAACGTTAAAATAGAAGTCATAGACAAGTCTGAAAAGCTTTCCACCGATGAACAACTAAAAGACGCTGTGGAAGAACTAATTAGTTTCATTCATTACATTACTTCAAAGATTTACGGAAGCAGAAGCTACAAAGCAAAAAAGATAGAAAAGTGTATAAAAGAGGTTTTAGGAGATGCAAACTCTGACACTTGAAATATCCACAACAAAGAGAAGCGTTCTTAACAAGCTCAAAAGAGCAAGTCTGAAGTTTCAGCACTTTAAAAATCTTGTATACTTGTGTGCATACGAATACCTTAATCACACCAAAGATATAGAACCATTCAAAAGTATCAATTTTCTTGAGAAATTTGTAAAAGGAAAAGAAAAACTACCTTGGGAAAATGAGAAGATAAAGGAATACAAAAAGGAGTTAAAGCTTTTGTGGGAAAAGGAAATAGGTTCGGATACGGTGAAAGCTCTGGTAAAACAAATAACACAAGAGATTAGGAGTGTAGTTGAGAAATGGAAGAAAGGAGAAAAAGCGTCTCTTCCTAAACCGAGAAAACTTTCAAGAGTTCACAAATTCACAGTTCCGACTAATCCGAATATGATAGTGAACAAGAGGAAATTAAAAAGAGCGAAGGGGGACTACTTAGTAGTCAGGTTAGGGATAAGCTTTGGAGCTGTGAAGGTAAAGATACCTAAAGGGATAGAGATAAGGGATGTAAAAGTAAGCTGGT
>QNXQ01000103.1 GCA_003978875.1 Aquifex sp.
TTTTCCCTCTTTTCTCCATTTTCTTAATGTATTTGGGTGAACTCCAAGCATTTTTGACGCTCGTCCTACTTTGTATGCTTTCACGAATAAAAACTTAACATTTCCAAATAAAATTGTCAAGTATTGTTAAGAAATTGGTTAGCTGTTAGCAACCCCTTGGAAAAAGTAGATTTATTGGTAAATATAGAGTTTCCCCGTGTGTAAACGGGAATGTTAGGTTTTCCGAAAACCCAGAGAAAAAGTTTATCCTCAAGAGGGAAACTTTCAAAAATTTTAAATTTACGGAGAGGAGTAAACCGTTCTCCCGCAATTTCTATAAATATTCCCGGTGTAAACAATTCACAATAGGGCTGTTCTATCAAATATAATCTCTCGAGGTATGAGTTAACATAGAGCATTAGGCTATATTTCCTTTCGTTTTGCAAGTCTTTAATAATGACTTTGCACCTATTTTTTCCTGTGTACTTTCTATCCAATACCAAATATCTATATATACCTTGGTTATAATTTTTTAAAAAAAACTCCAAAGGATTTGTAAGGGTTTCCTCTTTTTCCTCGCAGCTGTTTATAAAAAACAGACCTATAAACAAAAGAGCTAACTTGTGCATACTCCTTAATTTTAACTTACTAAGGATAGACTCTTTTGTGATATTTTTATTCTAAGTTATGAATGATTGGCGAGGCATTATAGAACACTACAGGAAATACTTACCCGTGAGTGATAGCACACCTGTTATCACACTTCATGAGGGTAATACACCACTAATAGAAGCTAATAACCTCGCTAAAGCAATTGGTTTTAAGGGAAAAATTTATTTGAAATATGAAGGTTTAAATCCTACGGGTTCTTTTAAAGACAGAGGAATGACACTTGCTATTTCCAAGGCTGTTGAGGCAGGAAAAAAAGCGGTTATCTGTGCCTCTACTGGGAATACTTCGGCTTCCGCAGCAGCTTACGCTGCAAGGGCGGGACTTAAAGCATATGTACTTCTACCTAAAGGAGCTGTTGCCATAGGAAAACTATCGCAGGCCATGATATACGGAGCTAAAGTTCTCGCCATTCAGGGAACTTTTGATGATGCGCTTTACATAGTAAGGAAAATAGGAGAAATGTTTCCCGTTGAAATAGTAAATTCCGTGAATCCCTACAGGATAGAAGGCCAAAAAACGGCGGCTTTTGAAATTTGCGATGTTCTCGGAGATGCTCCCGACTATCATTTCATTCCCGTGGGAAATGCAGGAAATATAACCGCTTACTGGAAAGGGTTTAAAGTTTACTACGAGGAGGGTAAGGTTTCAAAGTTGCCCAGAATGATGGGATGGCAAGCCGAAGGAGCAGCTCCTATAGTTAAAGGTTATCCCATAAAGAATCCTCAAACTGTAGCAACGGCTATAAGAATAGGGAATCCTTACAGTTGGAAATCGGCACTCAAAGCTGCTCAGGAAAGTGGTGGAAGGATTGACGCGGTAAGCGATAGTGAAATACTCTACGCTTATAAATTGATAGCTTCTACAGAAGGAGTATTTTGTGAACCCGCATCCGCGGCAAGTGTTGCAGGTCTTATAAAACTCGTTAGAGAAGGTTTCTTCAAAGGAGGAGAAGTCGTTACGTGTACTCTAACCGGAAACGGTCTCAAAGACCCGGATACGGCCATAAAGGTATGTGAAGACCCGATTACTGTCCCTCCAGAACTGGATGAAGTTCTGAAAGTTTTAGGTTTCTAAAATTTCTATTTCCAAATCTCCGAAAGGTTTTTCTTGGAAAAGTCTAATCTTATTGTCAAAATCGAGATAAAGCAAAGCCATAAACTGGGGAACCAAATCCCTTTTATTTAGGAAAGTAAAAAAGCTCAACCGCGTACCTACCTCTAAACTCTTGAAAAATTCCCACAACTCTTCCAAAACATCTTCAAATTTTGAGATATGAATGGGAATTTCTCTCCTTTTTGTACGGGTTCTCTTCCTTGTAGTCTTACTTGTTTTCTTTACCTTTTTGATACTCCTCTGTATCTCCTTCAAGTTTGCCTTCAGTTCTTCCTCTATTTCTTTGTACTCCTCTTCAAACATATCGGCGATTTCTTTTAAGGTGTATTTTCTTTCTCTGGGTTTTCTCGGAGGTTTGGGAAAGAGAACCTCTACTTTCTTTTTCAAAAGGAAAGAAGCAGCCACTATAGCCCTTGCAGGAATTCTTAAGTCGAGAAGTTCTCTTCTCCTTATTTCTTCTATATAGAGGTTTGCAAGCTCAACTATATCCACTTCCCAAGGGTCGAGCTTTCCTTCTTCTATTAGAGGAAGAATGAGGAAAAAGGGATGTTCCTCTTCAAAGTGGAAATATTTCAACTGAGTTTTGCCCCTTCCGGTATATCTCTATCGGGTACTATTACGGAAAGCTTTTCTCCGTCGGATGCCGCAAGCAACATTCCCTGAGATTCTATACCGAATATTTTTCTGGGTTTTAGATTCGCAACTATAACTATTTTCTTCCCTACAAGTTCTTCGGGACTGTAATATTTAGCTATTCCCGCAACTATAGTCCTTTCCTCGTTTCCCAAAGAAACGGTAAGTTTTAAAAGCTTATCTGAACCTTCTACTTTCTCCGCAGAAATTACCTTTGCAATTCTCAGGTCTACTTTTAAGAAATCTTCAATTCCTATAACCGCCTTCTCTTCCATGAAAAACTATTTTAATCCTAAACATTCCATCCTTATATTCCGCCTTAACTTTCCAACCGAGTTCGTGAATAAGCTTTTTTACTACAGCAAGACCCAGCCCCATTCCCCTCTGGGATTCCCTGTAAAACCGTTCAAATATCTTATTTATATCCCTTACAGGTTTTGATGTGTTTTCTACTATCAATTCTCCCTCTCTCAAGAAAACCTTTACCTTTCCGTTTTTTACATTATGTTTGAATGCATTAGATATTACATTATCTAAGATTCTTCTTACTACTCTTCTATCCGCAAGAACCTTTACATCTTGTAAATTTGTCTCCACCTCTATATCGGGATACATGCTGGCGAAATCCTTTAAAACTTCGGTAACAAGTTTTTTCAGATTTATTTCTTCTTGTTTTAGCAGAACTTCTTCTGTAAGAGGATTTAGATTCTTGCTCAAGTATCTTAGCTGGTTTACAGCCATTTCCATACGGTCTATGCTTTCGTCGTTGTATTTCTTTTTTAAAAGTTTCAGGTTTATTATCAGACTTGTTATAGGTGTGTTCATATCGTGGGCTATATCCCTGGCTACATCCGATATCAGTTCAACAGCTTTCCTTAAAGGAGTTATAGCGTAAAGAGCAAGTCCGAAGGAAAGGATTAAGTTTACCAGTGTAAACCCTATGAAATATACCCCGTAATCGTAAAAAATTCCTTTAACATCTTCCTGAAATTTTTCTTTTGGATAGATAATTTTGAGAACGTCTTTTTCCACACCGGGTATAGGTATGATTATGTAAAGCCCATTTTCATCTTCCATAAGTTGATAGAAATGATTGGGCTTTTCTACTTCAACTAATTCAAGTTTATACTTTTCCCCTTTAAAGGTATAGGAGTAGTTTACAAGTTCTAAAAATATATTGTGCTTTTGATGGTCTATTTCAATTCTTATAAGCAAAATGAATATAACACTTACCAATAGTTCAATAGTCATAAAGAAAATAAGAAAAGCTTTTATAATTGCTTCTTTTTCGTATTGATTTTTGGGAAGGATTTTACTAATCAAGGACATACCCAAAGCCCTTTATTGCGTGAATGTTAAGCTTTGTCTTCTTCTTCAACGTATTTATTATCACCCTCAAACCGGTGGGAGATGGATTCCTCATGCAGTTGTAGAGGGTTTCCTTTGAGACAACTTTTCCTCTATTTTTCAAAAGTTTAAGGAGTATGCACCTTTCCACCTCTCCGAGTTCTAACTCTTCCTCACCCAAAAAGAAGCGACCATCTTTATAAATAAGTTCTCCGTACTGGAGTTTATCACTCTTTAGTCTGGCTTTTAGCCTTATCAACAGCTCTTCAGGGTCGAAGGGTTTTTTTATGTAGTCCTCAGCACCCGCTTCAAAACCTTCCGCTATAGTGGAAGTGTCCGTAAGGGCACTGATTATTAAAGCCGGTGTATCATCCTTGATAAGTTTTAAATATTCTATGAGCTTTATTCCGTTTCCATCACCCAAGTTTACATCTATTATGTAAGCGGTGTAAAATCCGTTTTCCAGCTTTTCAAGGGCTTCTTCATAGCTGAAGGCTGTATCAACGTTGTACCCGTGAGCTTCGAGGTAATCCTTTAAACTGATGGCGAGAATTTTATCATCCTCAACGAGAAGGATTTTTTCTCCCATACTTAAAACCTTATACCCAACTTCACCGACAAACTTCTATCGGTAGCTTCTTCGTTTAATCCTTTACTTAAATTGATTGAGGTGTATAAGTTCCTCGTTATATCAAACAGGATAAAAAAGTTTATGTACTTGTTGTAAATACTTCTTACCGAAGACTCTATAAGATCCATTGAAAAGTTCGCGTACACTGAAGAAAAACTGTATCCGTACCCGAAAGAAAACAGCCAAGTATCCCTTTTTGAAGGATCTCCGCGGAAAGTTCTATCGATGTAAAAGAAGAAATCGGATTTTCCTTTAAAGTAATTAAAGAAAAGGGAAGGCGTAAAGTTTACGTATCTGGAGCTTATATCTTTCGAAGCTGTTGGAATAGTTATTCTTAAACCCGTGTATATTCCGAGATTTTTTATAAATTTTCTGTAGCTCATGTAGAGTGAAGAATTTCCAAAACCCTTTCCCACATTTCTTATGTAAGTGTAATAACGTATTGTATAAGAAACGTAAAACTTCCTAAAAGATGTTGCCAAGGAATAAGAAATACTGTTGGATTCATAATCTTTATCCTTCGAGTGACTAAAACCCGATTTTAAGTAAAACTTCACCTTTCTTCTCTTTATCGGGATTTCTTTTACGGGACATCCGTACTGGTCTACTATTACAAAAAAAGGTGTATTGGGACATTTGTCCATACTGTCTTCTACACCGTCGAGGTCGGAATCTTGAAATCCAAAAGAGTAGCTAAAGCTGAAAAGAATAGCTCCTAAAATAACCCTCCTGCACATTTTGTGTTAAGTAATTTTATCCATTTTAATCCTCTCTTTCTCTATATTCCTCCTGCAAACAGTTGGCGTTTTTGATTGCAAAGCTTATCAAAAGTGTTAAAATAATATACAGAGGCTCTTGACAGAGACCCCAGCCCCGCGGGGTTAGACTTTGGATTTAGCCCGAAGAAGCCCGAAATGGGTGGAGGGCACAAAAGTATCTCCCGAGTTCCAGCTTCTTGCGGGAATAGGGAGTAGTAGTTCCTACCCCTTGTATAGGGGTAGCGAAGGACACCTCGTGGGAAGGTGTGAGTATCATTCTTAATTGACATCATTTGCTCATGTACTTTCCACGAAAAATTTAAATAACGTGTTTTAGCGTGTCATATTTTGAAATTTCGTGTCTGGCTTGAAAATCAACAACCTTAAAAATTCCTTACCTTCAGGTCATAAACCAATTTAAATTTTTTGCGGAAAATTTAAATTTTTCGCGGAAAAAGTTGAAGGGTCAGTAGACACTCCTGCTCAAATATACCTCTTGCTCTATTGCCTTCTTAACTTCGGGTATCAAAATTGCTTTCACTTTCTCTGCTATCTCCTCGAGATTTAACGCTGTCAAGTTTGATATCGTGATGTTCACATTTATGTTCGTTACTTTTCCTTCATCCCGTTCTAATATCCTCTCCTTTGCAGTTTCTGTAACTACTGACAGAGTGCTCTCTTTTGCTACTTCTTTAATAACTTCTCTCTTTGTTACTTCTTTTTCCTTAAAGCCCAAAAAGCTCTTGACTCCTTCTATAAACTTGCTTCCTATTTCTTTGATGCCTGAAATGAGCCTGCTTCCGAGTTCAGAACCTTTCACAAGGTTGTATAGGTCGGGAATAAAGGAACCTATGGTCAGAGCCAATCCTACGGGTCCGCCTAATCCCAGCAAAAATCTTCCGAAATTTAATCCTCTTAGTCCCAAACCGAGTAGCTTGCTAAATGTCCCCTTATCTGTTAGTCCCGTGGTTATTGCTTTCCCTAAGTTAAAGGGAAGTAGGTTTTTGAACAAGCCTTTAATACCTTTTAAACTTCTTACTCTTTCTCCGAGCAAGTTGAAACTTTTGCCTAATTTGTTGACACATAATCCTGTTTTACAAGCTTCTTGAGTTTCTCTTTTAGAAGCTCCATTGCTTCAATCGGGTTCATGTCGTTCAGGATTCGCCTCAAGACCCACATGCGTTTCTGTTCTTCTGGGTCCAGAAGTAGTTCTTCTTTGCGGGTGCCGGAACGGGTAACGTCTACTGCTGGGTAGGTTCGGCGGTCAGCCAGTCTTCTGTCTAGGTGCAACTCAGCGTTACCGGTGCCTTTGAACTCCTCGAAGAT
>QNXQ01000130.1 GCA_003978875.1 Aquifex sp.
TAATATGTAAACTACTACTAAAGGAGTTCTGAATAAGAGCTTTTAGAACTTTGTTTTCATAAAACAGACCGGAGTTTTTAAGTTTTTGAAATGTATCTATAGCCTCAAGGGGAAATTCTCTTAAGCTGTTTATCAATCCGTTCAAGAGTTTTAGAGAAACATTTTTCTTTATTTCTGCCTGAATTACTTTGAAGGTAAGAGGAGAAGTTTTTACTGTAGTCAAAGTAAGTACTTCACCCTCCTTTACTTTGATGTTTAGGTTATTTTCAACTTCCAGTTCTAAACCGTTTTCCATAAGGAGTAAAAGTCTTTTTCCTTTGTTTTCAATTACTTGAGCTTTTATTTTAGGTAAATTTAGAAGGTTTTGTATTACTTCTGGAACTCGCGAAGTTATTTTTATCTCCAGGGATTTTGCCGTTTTGTATACTTCTTCGGCTTGTTTTGCCAGAATAGCTTGTTCTAAAAGGACACCTTCAATTCTCCTGAGTTCCACTTTATTTAGAATTTATCCATTATGGAAAGTTATGAAAGAATTTTAGAAGAGCTCCTAAACGATAACGTGAGATACCTGCCGAGAACTTTCTTTAGTGAACTCTTAAATGAACTGAGAGTTACTATCGAATTTCAAAGAGAAGTTAGAAAAGAAGTCATCATGGAAATTCTCGTAATTTTGAAGCGAAACCCTTATGCAAAAGAAAAAGTTGAAGAGCTTCTCAAGATGTATTCATAATTAAACCTATGGACATTCTTAAGGATATAGTCAAAAGGAATGACTCTAAAATTCTCCTGATAGTGCTTGATGGTCTTGGAGGACTCCCGGTAAAAGACGGCAAAACGGAACTTGAGCTTGCAAATACGCCTAATTTGGATAACCTAGTAAAGAAGTCCGCTACAGGACTTCATATTCCGGTAGATTACGGAATAACTCCCGGAAGTGGTCCGGGGCATTTGGGGATTTTTGGCTACGACCCTGTTAAGTATCAGATAGGTAGAGGTATCCTCGAGGCTTTAGGATTGGGAATAGATGTTAACGAAACGGATATAGCAGTAAGGGGAAACTATGCTACGGTAAAATACGAGAACGGAAAAGCTATAGTGATAGATAGAAGGGCAGGGAGAATTCCAACGGAGGAAAACAGAAGGATTACTGCAAGACTCCAGGAGGAGATAAAAGAAATAGACGGTGTGAAAGTAATAATAAAGCCGGGAATGGAACATAGGCTCGCTATAGTTTTCAGATTTCCCGAAAAATTGCCAGAAGGAAGCGATGCTATAAACGATACCGACCCTCAGCAGGTAGGAAAGGAACCTCTTATTCCTAAGGGTGAAAATCCCAACGCTGAAAAGGTTGCTCAGGTAGTAAGGAAATTCATAGAAAAAGCTTCCGAGATTCTAAAAAACGAACAAAAGGCCAACTACATACTTTTAAGGGGCTTTGCCCAAAAACCAAATATTCCTACAATGGAAGAAAGGTTCGGTGTAAGGGCGTGTTGCATAGCGGTATATCCGATGTACAAAGGACTTGCAAGCCTCGTTGGAATGGATGTAATAGAGTTTGAAGGCAGCTCTATTCAAGACGAAGTAGAAACACTTAAGAAAGTTTGGGAGGAGTACGATTACTTTTTCGTTCACATAAAGAAAACCGATAGCTACGGAGAAGATGGTAACTACGAAGGGAAGATTAAGATAATAGAGGAATTCGATAAGCACTTGCCTAAATTCCTTGAACTTAAACCCGATGTGCTTGCCATAACGGGAGACCACTCTACACCATCACTCCTGAAAGGACACTCATGGCATCCTGTTCCTATTCTTATCCATTCACCTTATGTTCTCGGGGGAACTTCCGAGAGATTTATCGAAAGAGAATGTTTAAAGGGAGAACTCGGAATAATACCTGCGGTAAAGATTACACAACTTTTACTTGCCAATGCGTTGAGACTCAAAAAGTACGGAGCGTAAAGGAATGAAAACCATAAGAGGAAAACGATTAAAACTCCTCATAAAGGAAGAAGATATAAGGAGAAGGGTAAAGGAGCTTGCTAAAGAGATAGAGTCATCTTTTGAATGGAAGGAACCTCCGGTGGTTGTAGGGCTCCTCAAAGGGGCCTTTACATTTCTTTCAGATTTGGTAAGACAATTTAACGGCTTTGTGATAATTGACTTCATGCAAGTTTCAAGTTACGGACAGTCCATGGAAAGCAGTGGAACTATAAGAATCCTTAAGGATTTGGAAATAGATATCGAGGGAAAGGAAGTTCTCCTTGTGGATGATATACTCGATACTGGACTAACTATGAAGGAAATATACGAATTCCTGAAAATGAAGAATCCCAAAACTCTCAAAACCTGTGTCTTTTTAGATAAAAAGGAGCGAAGAAAAGTAGATTTTGAAGCCGACTTCGTAGGTTTTGAAGTACCGGATAAGTTTCTCGTCGGATACGGGTTGGATTGGGGAGAATACGGAAGAAATTTACCCGAAATTTACATAGTTGAAGATTAATGCTCATGGTCATGGTGATGATGGCTGTGGCGGATTTTTAACTCCTTGGAAGTGAGAAGTGGACAAAACTGGGCACAGATATATCCTTCCCTTTCCAGTTGGACGGTTGTGTGTTTGATACCAAACCTATGGGCTATTTCATCCACTTCCTTTAGTATATCGTTGCATATACTAGTATCCTCAATTACTATATGAACGGTTAAGATTTCCGTACCGGGCGTTATAGACCAAACGTGCAGGTCATGGACATCTTTCACACCATCCAGTTTTCTTAGTTCATTTTCCAACTCCTCGGTATTTATATGGGATGGAGCGATTTCCAAAAGAACGTTTACAGTTTCCTTTATCACTGAATAAGCTGATGGAAGTATGAGCAGAGCCACAGCAACGCTGAGAATAGGGTCCGCGAGGTAGAAATGCCAGAACGTAATAGCTATACCCGCTACTATTGCTGCGACAGAACCCAATGTATCGGTTGCAACGTGCAAAAGTGCAGCTTTGACATTTATATTCTCTTCAGAATGCTTTAGAAGGATATACCCTACAACTAAGTTCACTATCAATCCAATAACGGCTATATACAACATTTCGGGTTTTACAGGTTCAGGATGTTCAAACCTATGAATGGCTTCAAGGAATATATACCCAATAAGTCCCAGTAAAAATACTCCGTTTATTAACGCTGCTAAGACTTCAAGTCTGTATAAACCGTATGTCATTCTATTGTTTCTTACCTTTATAGCGAGAAATTGGGCGAGGAGAGCTATAGAAAGGGATACGGCATCGGTAATCATATGTCCCGCATCTGAAAGTAGTGCCAAGCTATTAGTAATAATTCCACCTATAAACTCGACAAATGCAAATCCAAATATCAGTAAGAAGCTAAAGCCCAGAGCCTTTATGCTGTTCTCTCTTCCCATAAGAAAATTTTAGGCTTTAGGAAGACTAAATACATTGACGGAAAATACAATAATTCCCTATGAAGGCTTATACAAAGTACCTAACATTTAACACTAAAGAAAGAAGGGAGCTAATCAGGATTACCGACGAAGTTAAGAGGGCTGTTGAAGAGAGCGGTATTAAAGAAGGGTTATGTTTAGTATCTTCTATGCATCTTACCTCTGCGGTAATAATTCAGGATGATGAGGAGGGACTTCACGAGGATATATGGGAATGGCTAGAAAGACTTGCTCCTTTTAAACCGGATTATAAACACCACAGGACAGGGGAAGATAACGGAGATGCTCATCTCAAAAACCTGCTTGTTCATTTACAGGTACTCCTTCCTGTAACTAACGGAAAGTTAGATTTAGGACCTTGGCAAGAAATTTTCTATGCAGAATTTGATGGAAAAAGACCCAAAAGAGTTGTAATTAAAATCCTCGGGGAATAAATACAAAACAAATGGCGGAAGAACATAAAACTGAACGGGCAACTCCCTATAAAAGGAGAAAAGTAAGGGAAGAAGGAAACGTAGCTAAAAGCCATGAAATAGCGTCATCTCTGGTAGTTCTTTTCTCCGTGCTTGTTTTATTCTTTTCCGGTGCTTACGTCTTTAAAGAGGTAATAAAGGCTTTCCTAATACTTACGGGATTTGTCCACGGTAGCATTCCCAGCTTAAGCGGTATATTTGAAAACCTATATATAGACTTATTAAGAGTTCTTCTTCCACTGTTCTTTATATCTTTAGCTGTTGTAATCCTTTCCCATGTAGCCCAATTCGGATTTATATTCACTCTGAAGCCTTTGTCTTTTAAATTAAACAGGATTAATCCCTTTGAAGGTATTAAGCGTCTCTTTTCCCTTACGACTCTTTTTGAAATGGTAAAAAACTCCTTAAAAGCTTTTCTCCTAATAGGCATAGCCTTATTCTTTCTAAAAAGTAGTGTAGAATTCTTCCTTTCATCATCTTCCATTCCTCTTATTGATGCTTTAAAAAAGTTTTTGAACATTACCACCGCTGTACTTGTGATTTTAGGAGTTGTCGCGTTTTTCATCGCCCTTCTTGACTATGCTTTTAGACGGTGGCAGTTCGAAAAAAAGATAATGATGTCCCGAAGGGAAATTAAAGAAGAGTATAAACAGCTTGAGGGTCACCCTGAGGTGAAAGGGAAATTAAAAGCCAGAATGAGGGAACTTGCAAAAAACAGAATGATGGCAGAGGTTCCCAAAGCCAGTGTAATAATTACAAATCCAACCCATATAGCAATAGCTCTTAAATACAATCCTAAGGAAGACAAAGCTCCGGTGGTTGTGGCAAAGGGAAAAGGTGTTGTTGCGGAAAAGATTATCGAGATAGGAAAAACTTACGGAGTTCCTATAGTAAGAAAACCGGAACTTGCAAGAGCCTTGTACCCTGCCGTTGAAGTAGGAAAAGAAATATCACCTAAGTTTTACAAAGCCGTAGCAGAAGTGATAGCCTACGTTATGTTTAAAAAGAACAAAGTTTACGCCTGAGAACGGAGGAATTCCTCAACTTTTTTAGCAACCTTCTCGGAAGCCCTTATGCTATCTCCCATAGAAACACCGTGTAGCCAATTACCTGTTAAGAAAAGTCCCGGGTAATCTTTCTCCATATCCTGGGCAAGTTCTAAAAATTTTCCGTATCCCACATTGTACTGGGGAATAGCTCTCTTCCACCTTTCAATTTTTACGTAATCTAAACTCTTAATGTTTAAAATTTCCTTAAGCTCTTTTTCCACTATTTCAATTATTTCTTCGTCCGACAGGTGAATAACATCTCTATCCGTAGCTCCTCCTAGGAATACGGACAATAGTTCCTTTCCTTGAGGGGCCCTTCCGGGGAAGAGTTTGGACATAAACATAGCTCCTAAAATTCTCTTTCCTTCAACTCTCGGAACGAGAAAACCGAAACCTTGGGGAATATCTCCTACAACTCCAACGTTTACTACAACGATAGGAGGGTAGTCTATACGGTCAAATTCCTCACTGGCACTAAAAGAGATTTCCTTCAAAAGGTAGGAAGAAGTATAGGCCGGAGAAGCAACTACAACGCTCTTACTCTCTATTTTCTTTCCTCTTACATCTAATTTGAACCTATCCTCGTGTTTTCTCATCCTAAGAACCACGTTTTCTGTATGTACTTCCAAATACTGGGCAAGCTTTTTAGGGAGTTCGGAAATTCCTTCCTCAAAGGAAACAAGTTTTCCTCTAGGTGTAAAGCGCTTTTCTTTTAAAAACGCTTTTATAAGGCTTCCATATTTCCTTTGCACTTCGTAAAGTTTCGGAGTAGCGTATTTTAGGGATAATTTTTCGGGGTCACCGGCGTATACTCCTGATAGGAAAGGAGACACTATATAGTTGAGGAACTCCTCTCCGAAATGATTTCTAACAAAATCCGCTATCGGTATATCATCTTCGACTCCTTTCTTGAAATACTCAAGAAATACCCTGAGTTTTGAAGTTAGAGAAAGTAAAGGACTCATAAGAAATTCCTTCGGTGAAAGGGGAAGAGGGATAAGTTTTCCCTTTTTGTATATAAATCTGTACTTTGCCCAAGGGCTGGCTTCGATGGGTTTCAAGCCTATCTCTTTTAAAAAGTTCAAAACTTCTTCGTCGGCGAGTAAAGTCTGGGGACCCATCTCCATGAGGTATCCGTCCTGGATAACGGTCTTTATAGTTCCTCCTATGTAGTCATCTTTTTCATATACAACTACATCTATACCCTTTTTTTTCAATCTATATGCAACCAAAAGACCCGAGACACCTGCTCCTACAACAATAACCTCTCGCATAAAGAAATTTTAAAATTTTTGATTAATGGATATACGATTAATGGGTTCAGACCAGAGGATAGTAAGGTGTGCCAGGGTCTCTTTTGCTAAAGACACTTTCGTGGATGAGTTTAGGGATAAAAAGTTAATAAGATATCTTTTTAAGCACAAGCACGCTTCTCCCTTCTAGCCTTTAGACAGAGAAAAGAGGAATGGTTATCCCTACTCTCTCAAATAGATAATCCGACCTTGCAGGTGTATTACTCAAAAGGTTACGTATTTCTGAATTTGAGGAACGCTATAAATCTGTGGGAAAAATTACCTGATGAGGTAAGAGAAAAAATAAAGGAGAAATTTCCCGCAACTTATTACATAGTAGAAAAAAGAGGGGAAGTATCCGACGAAGAGCTAAAACAACTCTCCTACTCAAGAGATGAAGCCTATGTAAAGGAAAAGATTGAAACCACATCGGGTTGGATAGGCTTGGTGGATAAATTAGAAATCGGGACAGATATGGATTACTACACTTTTGTAGTTGAATGTCCTCTTTTTGTAGCTCGTCAATGGATGAGACACCGTTTTGGTTCCTACAACGAAGTTTCCAAAAGATACGTAGGAACGGAGTTTTTAGAGTTCTATCTCCCTGAGTACATTAGGAAACAGGCAAAAAGCAATAAACAGGCTTCAGTTGATGAAGCCATTGAGGAAAGTGAGAAATTTATAGAGGAGATTAGGAGTTTAATAGAGGATGCTAAAGATTTATACAAAAGAATTATTGAGAGGGAAGGGGCAAAAGAGCTTGCAAGAGGTGTGCTTCCTCAATTTATGAAAACCCGCTTTTACTGGACTGTTCCCAGAATTTCCCTGGATAATTTCATAACTCTCCGAACCCACGAAGGCGCTCAAAAAGAAATAAGAGAATTTGCACAGGCTATAAAAGAAATGGTCGGATACAAAGGAACGGACAAGAAGAATGTTATTTGAAGCAAAGAAAGGATTTCATTTCAGAGGCTATAAAAATGAAGAAAGAGCAATATATTCTGGAAGCAATTAGAAATATAGGTGTTGGACTTATAGTAGCAGGTGTTATAGGGCTTCTTTTCCATCAAACATCTACTTTGAATGGAGCAATAGCTATCTTCTACGGTTGCACTTCCGTAATTTTAGGATTAACCTTAATAAAAGAGTAGCAAAATGGTAAAAATTGATAATTTCCTGATTGCTATAACTTTAGTATTTTTATTTAACTTAGGACTTGCGGGATATCTGGTATATCTAAGAAGGAAAAGAAAGAATTTAAAGTCTTCTTCCTGATTTTTTAATTCGTCTTACCATCGACTCATTTTATTTTTGCTCTTATAATTCTCTCCTTTTTATTCACTTCAAAAATTTTCCCTAAGAATAACTCACATACCCAGAGATTTGTAAGTAGATGACCTGTAAATGAGGGAACCTTAATTGTTCCTCCAGAAATAGCTATCAGAGGGATAAGGTGGTCGGCGAGATGTCTATCAACGGTGGCTCCTGAAAGCTTATCTTCGTGGAGCTTTTTTACCGCTTCGGCACCAACAATTTCCGCAAGTTTTCCCTTTTTTCCGAGGTTGTCTGCACCCAATATATTTCCTTCACTATCCTCCAACCATACTGTAATACTTGTACCTATAGAATTTGCATTAGCATACTGTCTGTAAACTTCCGGTTTTGGATAGCCGAGCTCTTTAAGAGCCTCTTCCGCACCTTTAGCTTGCCTTTCCGCAACTTTCCTTTCCCTTAACTCCTCGTGGGCTACCGAAAAAACGTGTATTTTCTTTATTTCTCCCGTGGTAGACTTGTTCAAATTTATTTTTTCTCCGATATATTCTCTTATTTCATCTATAGACTTCAATTCTTCTTTCAAAGGAGTTTTTACGGTAAGTTGAACTATTCCACCCCCGGCAGGATAAAAGCCTCTTTTTAGAATTTCCAATCTTATGAACTCCGGAATTTTGTAAAGATATGATAAAAAAACAAATCTAACCCAGTCTATTGTCGGACTTTTTGGAACATCCGTTCCACCTATTACTCTTATTACGGTTTCTCCCGGTACGAATAGGGATAAAGGCAATATAGTTTGAAAGAATAGTGGAATAGAACCTGCAGTATCAAAGTTTACCTCATAATAACTGGGCTTTAATTTCCTCGGAATGTATTCAAGCTCTGTAGAGCCGAGTTCATCACCTTTTACCTTTGCTTTTGCCAACCTTTTGAGAAGCTTTACTATGTTCAGGTGTTGCCTCTTTAGACCCGGCTTATCTCTTTTAGCCCTTATGTTATAAATCCTTATGGGAATCTTCAGAATCGTGCTTAAAAAAAGTGCGGTTCTTACTATTTGTCCCCCACCTTCTCCGTAGGAGCCGTCTATTTCCAAAAAATCTCCCATGACCCCTTAGATGTATTTACCTTCTCCTTTCATTACAACAGTTGTGATATTGGCGTCATTTTTTATATCTATAACTTCGTAATCGTAAAAGTTTATCTTCTCCAAATTTTCGGGAGTTATGCTTTTCTCCGCTATGTATCTGATAGTGTATGCCCTGTGTGCCATGGGATTTGTTACCTTTTTATCCTTTCTTATGTATTCAAATCTTATAATTTGAACATTTTCCGGGAATGTTATAGTTTCCCTCTGCTGATTTGTGAGAAAATCAAAAACCGTGGCTCCTTCCAAAAGACCAGGTGTGAAATCCTTCAATACTTCCTTCCAGAAAGTTCTTAGGGTTTTCCCTTTGTATATATCCTCGTACGTTAAATTGTATTTAAAGATTGGGTCATCTACTCCTAATAGGCCAAAAAGTGGAGAGACTATAATTCCTTTGTCTATTATGTCCTGTTGAACCTTAGGAGGCAAACACCAGAACTCCATACTATCCCAAAAACTTCCTTTATACCTCCTCCAAGCAGGCGCAAGAGGTGTAGTGTCTAGTTCAAAATCCTCTATGATTTCCTTTCTGAAAGAGTTTAAATTGGGAAAGCGATTTTTAGTCCTGTCTTCCCATATAGAGAAGTAATCTTCCTTTATTAAGTCCATAGAGGACTGTTTCTTTTCGGAAGGAAGCAGATAGAAAATCATAAAACTGTATTTTACAGATTTCTTAGCTTTTCAAGAAGTCTTTCCTTTTGTCCTCTTTCCCCCTGTTTACCCTGTTCGAGTAGTTTTAAAGCCTTATCGTAGTACCTTTTAGCTTCTTCTTTATAGCCAAATTTTAGGAGAACATCTCCTACATGTTCGTTAACAACCGGGTCATCGTAAACCATTATCAGAGCTTTGAGAAGATATTGCATAGCTTTATCGTATTGACCTTTCATATAATAAACCCAGCCCATACTGTCTATGTAAGCAGGATTATCAGGGTCAAGCTCAAGAGCTTTCTTTATTAGCTTTTCCGCTTCGTCGACCCTCTTCTCACCGTACCACAGGAGAAGTGAATATCCGAGGTAATTGTAAAAATCAGGATCTTCGGAATCGAGTTCTATTGCCCTCCTTAAGGCTTCCTCTGCCTTTTTATAATTTCCCATGCGGTCGTATATGTTTGCCTTCATAAAGTAAACCTGTGGATTTTCAGGGTTTTCTTCCTCCAATTTTTTCAAAATTTCAAGGGCTTTATCGTATTGCTCAGTTTTTGCGTAATACTCTGCTTCCAGAAATAGAAATGTGCTTTTTTTAGGGCTTAAAAATTTTCCCTTATCTATTAAACGTTTTGCATCCTGATAATTCCCTATACTCAGGTAAACACCGGCAAGTCTTTCTATAACCTTTACGTTATTCGGGAATCGATTCAAAAGCTTTTCATAAATCTGCTTTGCCTCTTCAAACTCGTTGTTCGCCTCTAATGCTAGAGCGTAAGAAAACGCGTTGTTAGGATTTCTTGGGTTTGTATAGTAAACTTCAGCGAGTAATTTCTTAGCCTTGGGAAATTCCCCTATGCTCAGAAGGAGAAGTGCGTATTCCGTTTTATAGGTCGTATTTTCAGGAGACAATTTTAACAGTTTTTCGTAAACCTCTTTAGCTTTCTCCAATTTTCCCGAAGCCGTGTAAAGCTTTGCGAGTCTTTCAAGTATAGCTACGGTGTTAGGCTTCTGTTTCAGAACTTCTTTGTATAGCTCTTCCGCCTCGGAGTATTTCTTTTGTTTTTCGTATAAATCTCCCAAGGAAAGAACCGCAGGAGCATAGTATTTATGGATTTTCAGAGCTTTTTCAAAAAACTCTATACCTTTAGGAGTATTTCCTTCCATTATATAAACACGCCCGAGAAGGTAATAAGGTAGAGGACTGTTTGGATTTGTATTCAAATACTCTTTTAAAATCTCCTTAGCCTTCCTGAGGTCTTTCTCCTTGAGATATTCATCGACCAAGAAAAGAAGTATCCTTACATCGTAGGGAAAGGATTTGTAAGCCTCTTCTATAACCTCCAGGGCTTCTTCATCTTTACCGAGGATTTTATAGATATTGTAAAGATATATATACGCTTCTTCTTCGTTCGGATGAACCTGCAGGAATTCCCTCGCTATCTCTTCAGCCTTGCTGTATTTTTTCTGTCTGAGGAGAACTTTTATCGTATCCTTGTAAAGTTCCGGAGAACGGAACTCTTCTATAGCCCTAAGACAGTATACCTCTGCTACTTGAGGTTTGTCCAAAGAATAGGAGCACATTAAAGCATCAAAGTAAGAGTTGGATAAACTGAAGCCGAAGAAGGATAGAGTAAGTATAAACTTCCTCATTCCCCTACCTTGTATATTAGTATAGGTTTATTTATCTTACTGATGAGCTTTGTTGCAGTATTTCCCAGTATTAATCTTTTCAAGCCCGATAGTCCTTTGGAGCCTATGATAAGAAGTTCAATATCTTCGTTATTGTTAACGTAATCGGTTATAGCTTCTACAGGATTTTTCCCTTCCAAATATACGATATTCGTTTCTATTTCTTTCTTTTCAAATTTTTTCTTCAAATCATCCAAAATTCTTCTCTTTTCCTCTGAAAATCTTTCATGAACTTTTGCTTTTAGCTTTTCAATCAACGGAACTCCTATAGGTTCATCAACATGGAGAATATCCACTTTTACTTTGAAATTTTTTAGAAAATCTATAGCAAACTCCAGAGCTTTTTGGCAGGTTTGAGAAAAATCATAAGCTATAACTACTTTTTTGTTAAAATTTACTTCTCCACCCTTTACGACAAAATCACTCCTTTTTCCGTACTTTACAACTTTTTCCGTAGTAGAACCTATGAGTATTTTTTCCACAAGACCTTTTTTATGTCCCCCTAGAAAAACAAAGTCAGGCTTTAGTCTATCTTCATATTCAAGAATAGTATCCGCAGGGTCTCCTATTTCAACGAATATTTCTGTCTTATGCGGCTTTAGAAATTCTTGAAGTCCTTTTAACTTTTCGATAGCTTCTTCCTTCTTCTCTCCTTCTATTTTTTCAAGCATTTCTATGTCTATTACGCTTATTCCCATAGTTTCTGGATAGGGTAAATAAACAACG
>QNXQ01000057.1 GCA_003978875.1 Aquifex sp.
CTACCCCTATACAAGGGGTAGGAACTACTACTCCCTATTCCCGCAAGAAGCGGGAACTCGGGAGATACTTTTGTGCCCTCCACCCATTTCGGGCTTCTTCGGGCTAAATCCAAAGTCTAACCCTGCCGGGCTGGGGTCTCTGTCAAGACCCTCTGTATATTATTTTAACACTTTTGATAAGCTTTGCAATCAAAAACGCCAACTGTTTGCAGGAGGTGGATATGAAAAGGTCCTTGCTCGCTTTAGCACTTATGGTACCAGCTCTTTCATTAGCTGTAGGATACAGAATTCCTGAACAATCCATCCGTTCTACCGGTACCGCCGCTGCATACACTTCAACTGCCGAGCATGCGGATGCCGTATACTTCAACCCTGCCAATATGAGTTTTCTAAAGGGTAATTGGCTTTTCGAAACAGGTGTAAGGTTTATCTACCTTCCTAAGATAAATTTCAGCGGAGAAGTCTATGACCCTATACGTAAGACCTATGTACAAGTTAAAGCTGATTCTTCAGCTGAAAGTCATATAGTTCCCTACTTTCACTTAGTGTTTCCAGAATACAGAGGCTTTAGATTCGGTATATCTTTTGTGACACCGGGAGGGCTTTCCAAAAAATGGGATGAAGTTCCAACGAGCGCCTATGCAAAGGAATTTACCCTGAAAATCTACGAGCTTGATTTTGCAACTTCCTATAAATTGAGCAGAAACTTTGCCGTAGGTGGAGGACTGAGAGCGGTTTACGCTTCGGGCAAAGTAAAACTTCTATATCCTGGGGTTTATGAACTTAAGCTAGACGGTGATACAGATGTAAAACCTGCCTACTACCTCTCCCTAACCTACAAACCCTTTGAAAACATAACCCTTTCTGCTCTGTATCGTTCAAAAGTAGACCTTGATATAAAAGGTGATGCAAGAGGATATATAGGAACTTATAAAGTCGACACTTCGGGTGATGTAAGTATTCCTCTGCCTGCGGAACTGAGGCTTTCCGCATCTTATAAATTGAGAAATACTACCTTTGAGTTTACTCTGGAAAGAACCTTCTGGTCTTCCTACGATTACCTTGATTTTAACTACAACGACCAAGTTGTTGAAAATCAGTTTGGAAAACCTCAAGAGAAAGACTGGGAAGATGTAAACACCTACAGGTTTGGATTAATGCACAGGTTTAACGATAAATTTGAGGGTATGTTGGGATTAGCTTACAGTGAATCACCTATTCCTACAAAGAGTTTAGGATTTGAGTTGCCAGAACCCAAAAGTGTATGGATACTCTCTTTAGGTGGTATATACAACATAACGAAAAACTGGGAAGTAGGTTTTGCATACCTGTACCTTGCGGATAACGATAGGGGTGTAAACAATCAGAGAATTAGAAACGGTGAATTCTCAAATATAAGTGCCCATTTAATTACCTTATCGATAGGGGCTAGATTTTAGCTTCCTTTCTTTCTTCCCTATTTTCTACACTTCCCAACAAAAGAGTTATGCTATCAGAAATATCTATAAATTAAATATCTATGAGCAAGAAATTCTTTATAAAAACTTTCGGATGCCAGATGAACTTTAACGATAGTGAAAGAATAAGGGGACTTCTCAAGACTATCGGATACGAACCTACGGACAATTGGGAAGAAGCTGATTTAATAATTTTAAATACATGTACTATAAGAGAGAAACCGGACCAAAAGGTTTTATCTCACCTTGGAGAATACAAGAAGATAAAGGAGAAGAATCCTAACGCTCTTATAGCCGTTGCAGGATGTCTTGCACAGAGGGCTGGTTGGGAGCTTGTAAAGAAGGCTCCCGTAATAGATATAATGTTCTCTTCCTTCAATATGCATCAACTTCCCGAACTTATAAACCAGGCACAAGCCGGGTATAAGGCAATAGCTATACTGGAAACTCCTCCGGAAGATGAGGATAAGATATGGGAATACCCTGTAGAAAGGGACAACAAATACTGTGCATATGTAACCATAATCAAGGGATGTGATAAGAACTGTACTTACTGCGTTGTGCCGAGAACGAGGGGAAAAGAAAGGTCAAGGTCTCTTCACAGCATTCTTGACGAAGTAAAAAGGTTAATTGATGACGGTGTGAGGGAAATTCACCTTCTGGGACAAAACGTTACAGCTTGGGGCAAAGATTTTGAAAAACCTATACCCTTCTCAGAACTCCTCTACCAAGCATCCAAAATAGACGGAGTCGAAAGGATAAGATTCACTACCGGACACCCTAGGGATCTCACCGATGACATCATAGAGGCAATGGCAGATATACCTCAGGTTTGCAACGCTCTGCACCTGCCTTTCCAAGCAGGCTCAAACAGAATTCTGGCTTTAATGGATAGGGGGTATACGAAGGAGGAGTATTTAGAAAAGGTATATAAGCTAAAGGAAGCTGTAAAAGACATAGCGATGTCTACAGATGTAATCGTAGGTTTCCCAACGGAAACCGAGGAGGATTTTGAACACACTCTCGATGTCCTTGAAAAAGTAAAGTTTGAACAAGTTTTCTCCTTTAAGTTCTCTCCCAGACCCGGAACTCCCGCAGCTCAAATGCAAGGCCAAGTTGAAGACGAAGTGAAAACGGAGAGAATGAGAAGATTGCTCGAACTACAAAAAAGTATCTTGGCGGAAGTTGCAAAGAGATACGAGGGTACGGTTCAAGAAGTTCTCGTAGAGGAAGAGAAAAACGGAGAGCTTATAGGAAGAACTACGACCAATAAGTGGGCTTCCTTTAGTGGAGACAAATCTCTTCTCGGAAAGATTGTGAAAATTAAAGTTGTTAAATCTTCACCTTTTAGTTTAGAGGGTGAGTTTCTGGAGGTGATAAAATGAGCGAGTTTGTTGAAATGGAAGTTCACGGTATCACATTGGATCCGACAACACAAATGCCGATAGTAGTCTTAAAGGGAAGAGATGATGAAAACCTCATTTTACCTATATGGATAGGAGCCTTTGAAGCTAACGGAATAGCTATGAAACTTCAGGGAGTTGAACCTCCCAGACCCATGACTTACGAACTCTTGAAAAACATAATTACCGAGATGGGAGGAAATGTTGAAAAGATTGTAATAAACGATTTAAAGGAAAGCACTTATTATGCGGAAATATATATAAACCAGGGGAACAACACCTTAATAATAGACTCAAGACCCAGCGACGCTATAAATCTCGCTCTTAGATTCGGTGCACCGATTTACGTTGCCCAGCATGTTCTTGACCAATCAAAGTTGCCCGAGCCGGATGAAGATGAAGAAAAGAGAAAATTAAGAGAATGGCTTGAAAATATAAAACCTGAGGATTTCGAAATAGGGGGAGAGAAAAGTTAATTCCTGTTAGAATATACCCTGGTTTGCGTTTCTCGTGGTTTAACATACTCTTTTCTCTGTCTCTACTATTTATCTTTACCTGCGGTGGTGGTTCATCCGAAGAAAAAAGAGAGCTTAATACTAACACAACTTGGTATATACAACTTCAGGGGGAAATAGATATATCGAAGAACGTTAATCTTTACGATATTGATTTATTTGATGCTTCAGAGGAAGTTATAAGAAAGCTTAAGTCCCAGGGAAAAACCGTAATATGCTATTTCAATGCAGGAGCTTATGAGCCTTGGCGACCCGATGCGGGAGAATTTCCCGATGAAGTTCTGGGCAAGCAGTTAGAAGGTTGGAAAGAGGAAAGATGGCTTGATATAAGAAATCCTGAAGTGAGAAAAATTATGCTAAACAGACTGGTTTTGGCAAAGAAAAAGGGATGTGACGGGGTTGATCCGGATAATGTTGACGGTTATAAGAACGATACCGGTTTTAACATAACTTATGAAGACCAGCTTGAATACAATAAATACATTGCCGAGCAAGCCCATAGCCTGGGTTTACTCATAGGCTTAAAAAACGATGGAGAACAGGTTAAAGACCTGGTGAATTTCTTTGATTTTTCCGTTCAAGAGGAATGCCACCAATACGGGGAGTGCCACTATTACTATCCTTTTATAGAACAGGGTAAACCTGTATTCAACATAGAATACAACAACGACTATGTTTACAACCGCACGGAGAGAAATAAACTTTGCAATCAAGCAAAGAAGGAAGGGTTTATGACTGCAATATATAACCTGGAACTTGACGGAAAACTCTTCCTTCCCTGTTGGTAAGGTGCATTCATATTCCTTTAACTCTCAAAGCATTTACCGCAAAATCTTTCTATCGGACATAAGCTACATTTGGGATTTCTGGGAAGGCATATTGTCTGTCCGAAGGCAACCAAGAGGTAATTGATATCGCTCCAGAGTTTTTGAGGGACTATTTCCATAAGTTTGAATTCTGTTTCTGTGGGATTATTCGTTTTCACCAAACACCAGCGATTTACTATTCTGTGGACATGAACGTCTACCACTATTGCAGGCTTATTAAATCCTTTTGATAGAACAAGGTTGCCAACTTTTCTTCCGACACCGGGAAGTTTCAAAAGTTCTTCCAGTTTATCGGGAACCCTTTTGCCATATTTATTTACAAGAATTTCCGCAATCTCCTTCAATTGTCTAGCTTTTACCCTGTAGAATCCAACGGGGTAAATCATCTTTTCTATTTCCTCTGTTGAAAGGTTCAGTAAATCTTCAACGGATTTAACCCTTTCAAAAAAACTCTTGCAGACTTTCCAAGTCAGTTCATCCTTAGTCCTCGTGGAGAGCAGTGCACAAACGAGAACACGGAAAGGGTCATTGTTGTGTTGAGCTATCATATGAACAACGGGAGCATTCCACTTTGGAAATTCTTTACGGAGTATATCCAAAACTTTAGTCAAATCCTCTTTTTTCATAGAGATTTTATTGTAAGGAACAAATCCCGCCTACCGATTTATGACTAAAATCATGTGGTCTGTATCATACTCTTTAAACTTTAAACTAAGCGGTATGTTTGTTTATACAAGGGAAGGAAAGATTATTGATACAAAGTCCATTAGAGGGAATTTTTACAACTACTTAATTAGTGGAATTGTAAGTTTTCGACTTTATAGGGAGTTTAGGGGAGGTATACGGAATGCTGACCGTTGGATTGGATGTGGGTTCTACTACCGTAAAAGCGGTAGTTATAGATGAAAATAAAAATATAGTCTGGAAAGACTATCAGAGGCATAAAACTAAACAAATTGAAAAAACCCTTGGAGCGTTGAAGTTTTTTCCCGATGCAGAGGTAATTTGTGATGTCGGTGGACAGGATATAAAGGTAATAACTCTGAGGGATGGAAAAATAAAGGATTTCCGATTGAATACCCAATGTTCTGCGGGAAACGGGTATTACCTTCAATCTACTGCAAATAGATTCGGGTACAGAATTGAGGAATATGCGGAAGTTGCTTTCAGAGCAAAGTACTGTCCCTCCTTTAATTTTGGGTGTGCTGTTTTTCTTGAAGCGGACATAGTAAACTTTCAGCAACTCGGTTGGACAGCGGAGGAGATAATGGCAGGGCTTGCTAAAGTTTTACCTCTCAACGTATGGCTGTACGTTATGCAAGAGCCGAATTTAAGAAGACTCGGAAAGGTTTTTGTCCTTCAAGGAGGAACACATAAAAATCTGGCAGTTGTAAAAGCCCAAATTGATTATATAAAGTCAAAAGTTCCTGAAGCAAAAGTTTACGTTCACCCTATGGGTAGCGTTGCCGGAGCAATAGGTGCTGCTTTGGAGGCAAAAAGGGTGATGGATAGAAAGAGGGAGGGTGTTTTAGTATGACAAACTTTATAGGTTTTGAAAATCTGGATAAAATAGATTACGAAACTATTCGCGGTGAAGAAACCCGTTGTCATTTTTGCAAAAACCTGTGTATACGAACTTTTATAGACCTAAAGGTAAACGGTGATAAAAAAAGATACATAATAGCCACCTGCGATAAGGGGGAAGTGGAAACTAAAGAGGAGTTAAAAAAACTAATATCCGAAAAGAAGAAACTAAAAGAGAAGTACCCAAATTTTGTAGAAATTGCAAATAAGCTACTCTTTCAGTCTTATAGGCCACCAAAAGTAGTAAAAGAAGAAGGAATTCTAAATTTCTTCAGAAGAAAAAAGTTAGAAAAATTGAAGAATACAGTTGCGGGCATACCGAGGGTTTTAAACATCTACTCTTACGCTCCTTTTTTCAGGACTTACTTTGAAGCCCTGGGAGTTAAAAAAGTAATATTTTCTGACTTTACCAGTGAGGAGTTGTACCGCAGGGGTTCAAAAAGAGGTTCTATCGGTAAAACCCTTTGGCTGTATGCCTTCGACTCAGAGTGATGGAGTTCAGTCTAAGGTGATAGAGGACTTAGGAGGAAGTATTTTCGTTTCTGTTGAAACTTCAGGAGATGCGGAGACGAACGTAAAAAGTAGAATTCTTATGAAA
>QNXQ01000217.1 GCA_003978875.1 Aquifex sp.
TGGAGATTTCCCGAAAATGGCGTCGTCGTCCTGCCGACCCTACCCTCCTGCGTCTATCCGCTTATCCGTCATAAGAATATTCTTATATTCTAAAACCGTCATGGTCGGGGGGGCGTTAGATAGGGTATAGATCTTAGGCGGGGTTGATAGGAGATCGGGAGTGCAGTATATTATAGCTATGCAACTAACCTTAGATAAGCTATTATTAGCGGAGGTAATATCTAAGGGGGTAAACGATGCCGCATTTGTAGATATAGAGTTTACAGACGCAAACAACCAGCCTCAAGGAGCTTACAACATAGACGGCACTATAAGAGGGTTCATCGACAACGATGGCACTAATGTATATGTAGGTTTTTTCGTTGCATTACTGGATAATTCACTAACGGGAGCGTTTAATACGGCAACATTTCCAATAGACATAACAGCGATATGGATTACACCACTAAACCAAGACTTGGCGGATGGCTATTTTCGTTTAGATTTTAACGCAGGAGAGCTAACGGCTACGAATTTAACGGATTTAAAGCAGAAGGTTGGAGCAATAAAGTTTAGGTTGCAATTAGCTTATAGTAATCCGCTACCAGTAGTATAGATGATTAGCTTATATCAAAATACGGCAAGCGGGTTAGCTAACATACTTTCACAAGTGGACAAAGCAACACTAACGGATAATAGCGGACAAAACCATGTATCTAATTTAGTAGGAACTGAGATAATATCAGGGAATACAAATATAACCGTAAGGGTCAGCATTACGATTAATGCCAGCACTATGCTAATAATAACAGACATAAAGCTATCACAAGGAACGACCGACTATTTATTAATCACGGGGTTAAATATTGCGTTGAACACGGGAGTTAATACCATAGTTTTAAACCTCGAAATACCATATATTACATAGTATCATGTTTTCGTTTAGCGATTTAAGTGTAGGAATAGGAAAGGGATACAGCTATCAGCTAACAAATATAGCAACAACAGGTTTAGAGCAATTAGTTAGCTACGGAGTTTATAGCGGATATCTATTTACGGAACACGTAATTAACGCAACGGAGCAAGTCGATATAAACCAGATAGCGAGTTACGGAATAGAAACGCCTCAAGTGGTAGAATTGACGGAGCGAATACTAACACAGCGGAGGTATAGCGAGCTAATAGCGAACATAGTGGACATACCACAAGCTACAGGGGAATTTTTACCAGATTACTTGACGGTTAAGATATTAGCCGAACAGTCAGGTATAAGCAGACACGAAGTTAGCGATGTAGTAGTAGCGTTAAGCAATTTGCTAAGAGCCTCAGACGATTATGAGATAGAAGAAATTAACCTTTTAAGCATGCGAATTAAAAAAGCAGGTAATTATTGGGTAATAACCGAGTATTAAGCACATACAACCTTAGAACGTTTAGAGGGAGCTATATTTTGCCTTTCAGGTATAAGATGGAAGTAAACGGGAGCAGAGAAGGATATATTTGTTAGCTCTCTATGGGTTCTTCCATGGGTTGCGTTAAAGGTATTAGTGTAGTCAACGTTAGGAGAAGGAGGATTTTGAGGGTAGCGAGAAACGATATAAAACTTACCAGCAATAAGGCGAGGTAGTTCATCAACGCTAACATTATAAGCGTTGAAGGATGGAGGTTGTATGAAACGAGCCGTTATTATGCGATCGGGGGAGGGATTATGATAAGAACAAGAGAAGCGTTCAACGATATAGTTGTCTCCAAGATGGCGAGGAACAAGGCGTTTAGAATACTTAAGCTCAGAGTAGTCGATGGGAATTGGAGAAGTAGCTACATAAATACCATTACTAAAGTCGTATGCAAAGTAATCAAGAACGGGGATAGGAACAAAGCTACCAGCTCCATGATTTTGAATGGCATCAGAATAAGTAACGGAGAGAATATCGTTGAGAGTATAGCGAGCAATCGGGTAATACTGGAACGGATACGGAACAACGCAGTAATACGGATTAACGGGGGGAGTAGTGAGATCAAAGTTCATAGAAGAGCGAGGGTAATTATCCCATAAGAAAAGAGCATCGACAGGATTAGCATACTGTAAAACAAGAAAACCAGAAGCATAATACGAACTTGCGTTATGATACTGTTTTGAAGTATTAGTAGTGTGCTCTTTAACGAGATATATATTTCCATATTGATCACTATCGTAATAGATCCGCAAGGTATGGGTATTAGTAACGGTATAGCTTTGCCTACATTCGGTTCTCTGACCAGATACGATAACACGATGGAGGTTGTGGTTAAAGGTTAAGTTAGATTTTGCTTGACTTTTGTTAGCAGGAGAAAAATTAGAATTACCGTAGAGATCGTAAGAGAAAAGAGGATCTGGCAAACAGTAAACACTATTAAAGACTATAAGGAGATTTTTCTGTATATCATACTTTCGCTCCTTAGTAATCTCAAGCACATTAGCAAAGGGTAGGCGAGCTATAAAAAGCTTTTTTGCGTTTACAACACTAACACAACGGCGAGAATGGGAAACACGCAAGTAACGAGTAGGCTTTTCAAGAACGATAGTTACGTAGTCAAGCAAGCGACCTACCTTTTTTCTTTGGTATTTTGAAAGCGTGTAACCCTCATCAAGAAGATCAAAGATTAACTTTTCAGTATTTGGGTTCAAGGATACCACAGAAGGAATATTACGGGTTATATCTTTCTCGAGCTTAGTAAGGAAGTATTCAGTAGCGAAGTGCACATGAGAGAAGCGTCCAAAAGCATATTTAACCTCTAAAGGTTCAGGGTTATAGCTACCAAAGTTTGGGTAACTATACGAGTAAGAGTGAGTTTCAGCTCTACCACTTCTCTTTATAGCGAGCACACGTCTGTAAATGTAGCGTTCTCCAGTCATATCGAAATAGGTATAGTTCAGATCCTTCGTTAACTCTCTACGGTCAGTTAGCACAGTAGGAGCATGGAGAACGTAACGAACATCAAGATGGGGAGTAATGCTACCAGTATTGTAATCTTGGTTATAGTGGGACACGTAGTATATCTTGATCGGATCAAACCGAGAGAATTCACGGTATAGACTTTGTGATATTTTATCGCTCTTGCGAACAACAGAAGAAAACTTAGCAGGTCTATAATCATCTTTTTGAGAACAAAAGGGAACGCTTAACTCAGCGTATAACTTACCATATCGCTTAAACTTCGAAAGGTCAGCTTCTATGAGATCAGTTTCGTTGAGGGTCTTCAACCCTTTTATTCTTTCAACATATTCCCACATCTTTAAGCGGTTATAAATCGAGTTAACGAGATTAGGCGAAGCCTTGTTAAGCAGAGTTTGAAATCTTTGGCGTTCAGTAGCAGTAGCTACACCTTTTCTAAGCTTGATCATGAGATCGACAAGCTCTTTAATTTCGGGTTTAGTAAGTCCACCTATCTTTTCGGACATAAAACCAACACGCTCAAGGAAATTAGTTAATTTAGACTGTATCCAGCCGTCAACAGTCCACTCTAAGCCAATTTGCCAACCGAAGAAAGCGAGGATACTTCGATCAAGCAGACGTGAACCTATCCACGCTAACCTACCAAGAAGGGATAAGCCACGAGCATAAGGATGAAAGGACGCAAGAAGGAATAACCCATGAGCCAGATGAGAAAGAGCAGATACAACACCCCGACGCACAAGAGAGGTAAATACAACAGAACCAACCTCACCAGCGAGCATAGGTAAATATTCACCGTTGGTTATAAACTCATAGAACTTATTAGCGAAGCGATAAAAAGGATCTTCGATACCTTTATTCTCATACCACGCTCTTACGGATTTAAGTAGTAGGCTATCATCGTTTTCACCCCATTCAATAGTATCAACGATAAAGTTCTTAGTTTGTTCAATATTGCGAATGTATAGATACGTTTCGTGAAAGAGATAAACACTAAGCCAAAAACTCTTTTTACTCCAGAGTTTAACGCTCCAACCTGCATATTTTTGCTCAAGATCAAAATAAGAGGTTAAAACAGGAGTTCTATAATACGCCTCAAGCAAAAAATGAACCTGACTAAATCCAAATTTAAGCCGAGCCTTAGTATTTCTTATCTTAAGAGCTTCTTCTTTAACGCTTAACCAGTCAGCGGATCGGAGGTAACTAAGGAATTTCATATAACGCCAATCATTAAGATAGCGGTTACTATATTCGCTAATAGTTCTCAAAGCGTCCTCATAAACGCTTTTCAATTCGTTAGGGATTTTGCCGAATTCATTAGGGACAAGTTCAATTATGATATGAGCATACATTAAACGCAAAAGAACAGGGTCTATATCTATTCCGTTACTCCACAGATAACCAGCAAGACTACCGATAGCACGATACGAGAAATGACTTCCGTCAATCAGAATTATATTACGTGGACGCCTTCTATAAGTCTTATACCTGTTATCAGGATGCGTTTTTACGCAAGACATGGCTAACCTACCAGAACCTTTTTATAAAGCTATGCGACTTTTCAAGATGTGCAAGTAGAGAGGAAATAAATTGCTCTGGAACATCGTTGCGATCAAAGATAATACTAACTTCATTAAAGGACGATAGTGAAGCGTTAGCGGTAGAAAAAATAACACGAGTAGGAGTGCGGTAAAGCTTATAGTGAACGCTAAGAACAAAAAACGGTTTACCTACAAACTTTTTAGGGTTAGATGCAGTAGAAACAAGGTAAACAACGCAGTCTTTAGAGCAGATGGAAGACAAAACAGACGCCGTAGCATTCATAGTAACTACAAGATCGCATTTTTCAGGTTCTATAAGTCTAACTATTTCGTGCGTTTTGTGGAAAACGAGATCAATTGGTTTAGATGGAATAATAGACACTCTCATTAGCGGTTAGGTTCTTTAAAGCGATAGCGAAGACACTCATCAAGAACATCAATATGTCTCTTCAAATGCTCAATTTCGTTAGTAAGAACGCTAACCTTCTTATCGAGCAGTAGAACGACACGAATGAGGTAAAAAATCAAAGCCGTAACGATACCAGTTAAAATAACGGAAAGATTAACCTCAAGCACCACTAATTACCCTTCCTTATAGCGTCTCTAAGGAAGATTATAGATAAACCGAGGATAACGTTTTGAATACCATCTTGAGGATTTCCATTAGCGATTAAATATATGCCATACAAAACCTGACCTAAACCACCCCAAAACGTTTTAGTCCTCATTAACCCTTTAAAGTCCATACCCACACCTCCGCAATATAGTTAAGGGAGGGAACACCCCTCCCAAGGCTACGTATTAAGCGGGAACTCTTATTGGGTTCTGATTATTCATGAGGAGGGATACGTTAGTCCCAATAAAGTATAACCTACCCCACGGAGTAGGTTTGCCCTGTGCAGAGGCATAGTTTATCCAGCTTTGTTGCTCTGTTGTATTTAGAACGATGAACGGCACGTCAACCACGTTACCCGTGTTAGGATCATACTTCCTGAGCATAACGTAAAGAGCGTCAGCAGTTCCAGTAACAGAACCAGCGGCATCGTCTTGTTGGACAAGATCACCGCTACCCTTCCATGCTTGAGATAAAGCAGAAAGATTATGCCTTACCACTTGTTGCTTTAGCGTTCTTGGGTTAGCGGGTTTAACTCTGACCCTCGCAATATTACGACCCCACCGCCTAAAGTAAACGACATCGCCAACTTTACCACTTGCTACCTGAGAAAGAATAGGCATATTAACCTTAGCCATAGCTCAATCCTCCATAAGGCTCATAAGAGCCTAATCCTATGCTTATTATATATCGTATTTGCAAATTTGCAATAGGTTATTTGTAATTTCTCCAAACATAATTACGGCACTTGTAGTAATATTCCTCCGCTACCTTATGACTTACGCCAACCTTCCAACGAAATGCCTTTATAAAGTTTATCTTCTTCTTCCTTCCTTCTGGTAGCATGAACCACAGCTCTAAACCTATCTTGAAAAGGTCATCCTTAACCATTAGTAAATGAACTCCCTCACAACGAGAATTATAGCCTCAGAAGTTCCCGTATATGTAGCCGTGTATGTTCCACTATTTATCGGTAGAGTATGCATATCCCACAAGTCGAGACTTGCTACCAAGTTATTATTAGCGTCTCTTATCTCCACGAAACCAACGCCGTAGGGTTTTATAACGGTAGCGTTATTATTTGTCGTATCGATTACAACGCTTTCATTAGGAGCAAGATAGTGTCTATCAACCATAGCCTAACCTCCGTCGAGACTTCCTTACCTTAAAATTACGAAACATTTTAAATCTTGCAAGATACAACTTAGCGAACGTAGTAATAAG
>QNXQ01000006.1 GCA_003978875.1 Aquifex sp.
TGAATTTCAATAGTTACCTTAGGTTAGTAACTACTAACCAGTGGTCATAGTATGACCACCATCTAACCTTTGAAAATCAATGACTTGCTCAACCGTGGTCATAGTATGACCACAGTAAAGACAGAGTTGGTCGTAGTATGACCACATTTGTTGACAAACTTTAATGCAGAACCTACTTTGACTAATAGGTGGTAAAACAATGAAAAACCAAAGAGTTTGGGCTCTTGCCCCAAAGATTGACAACATTGAGGAAAAAATTGACGATTTCATTAATGTCCTGTCAAATCTAGAACTCGAAGAAACAAGAGTTATTTTGTCTGAGGACAAATACAAAAAACTTAAGGAACTTTCAGAACGTCTAGGTATACCGGTAAAGTATATGTTTCTCCTAATTTTATTAGTGGATCGTAATAGTTCTACACAACAGGAAAGGAAAGTTATTAGCCAAGTTGCTAATAATCAAAGCAGTGTAAAAGAAGTTAGATATTACGATGCAGAAATTAAAGTTACAGATGATCTTTACTTATACTTGGACAACCTAAAGAAATTGAAAGATCATCTTAAAGGTGATGATTTCTTACAACCTTTCCTTTACGGCAGTTTTACGATAAAAGATATTGAAAAGCTTAACCAAACAGCCTGGGACTGGATAGAAGCAAACAAAGATATTGTATACCTTGATTACAAACTTGTGGATAAGTTATATGAAATGACTTTTGATTCTTACGAGGACTTCGTACTACATTTCCTATTTATCTATGCTCCTTACAAAACATCTTCCAATTCAATCGGACTATACGGACTTAATTTCCTTCTGTCAACTGAGTATTTGTTACCACCGTCATTGTTTTCTAAGTCTAGCATATCATCTTGGATTCAGTTTATAGAACCTTCAAAAGAAATACTTCATCTAAACCAAGAAGAAATACAAACAACTCTAGGAATGTTAATGGATTCTCATTACCTTGACTATGAAGACATCGATGTTGTTGATCTGCCGGATCAAGATTGGATGTATGAGGATGTTTCTATGTTCAAAGAACTAGCACTTAATGGAGGATTTCCTTACAACCCTATGCTGTTAGGTAGCAGATACAAGATAGCTCCAGTGGAAGTTCTAATCCCATCAGATGTGAAAAATATTCCGGCTGAAACCGGGAGAAAGCTGAGAGAGTTCTTCAAGAACATGATAAAAGGAGAAACCCGCGGAATCTGGTTTGGTAAGTTTAAAAATTATGACTTATTGGCATTCCGAAGCGGTTATCTGGTAATAGGAAATATCAAAAATCCTAGCCAAGCAGTCAACGAACTCGTGGAAATTTTCTACAGCTGGCTTAAAGGTAGAAAATTCAAACATTATACTGAGTTCTTCATAGATAAGATGATAGCGTCACCGCACCACTGGTTCCCATTAGAGCCGTCTTATCCAGCATACAATAACACTTCATCTATAGCATTCTACGCAGCTTGTGAAGAAAAGGTTTTAAACTACTGGAATAAAGTTTTACTTACGAAAATTTCTTAATTACATAAGACACGAGGCCGCCGATTATAGCTGCCAATATTACTTTGATTATTTCCCATGCTTTTCTCGCGTTAGATCTTTCTTTTTCTTCTAGTCTTTCTACTCTCATTTCCAATTTGGTTACTTTTACCGGAATGTCTTTAAGGTCCCTTATTGTGTTCTCAAGGGACTTAATGGTTTCTTCTATACGTATTTGTGTTTCAGATAACTTGACAATTTTTCCGATATCTTCTTTCAGACTTTTTATACTGTTTGATATTGACGTTAGTTGAGACCCTAGTTCGAGTTCTAATTTGTGTATCTTTTCCTCTAGTTCTTTGATTGTTGTATCTTCCAACTTATCTATTCTCTCTTTGAGCTCGTTAACCTTATCCGAACCCATTGTTCTTATGTCAAATTTTGTTAGGACACAATTTCGAATATGAATGACAGGTATGAGTATCTAGTCGGAAATAAGTACAAGATCATTTTCGATGATAAGGAAGAAGCCGAGGCATTTGAAAAAGCGATGAAACAAAAAGCTGAGGAATTGGATAAGGAATACCGCAATATAAGGAATTATCCACTAATTGGAATAGGAATAGGTTTATTGCCTGCAATAGGTGCAAGTATATTGGGTAAGACCACAGGAATTTCTAAAGAAATCCCTAAGTTTCATGGTATAATAGGTTTAACTGGATTAGCTCTTGCCGGTTTAGGTTATCTAGCAGGAAAAGATCTACAACAGAAAAAACTTCTGGAAGCAAATAGTAGGCTTGAAGATTACGCTATAAATTGGGCTCTTAGCAGGGCTGAATAGTAAACATGATGATAAAACAACTTTCTGCCAAGGAAATTGTTGAGAAAATTGAACTAGGTGAGAGATTTATAGGTTTCGTCTTCAAGAATGAGGATTGTTTCAGCGGTTTTGACCTTGAAATGAATACCGGTTTTGACTTGAAGAATATTGAACCTATTGTTCTTGCAGAAAAGAAAGTTATAGCCAAATCTGGAGTCAAATGGGTAGCACCAACTGGATATTACCTCTCCGTAGTACCACGTTCAGGAATTTCTTACAAGACTCCTATCGTAATTGCTAACTCTCCGGGAACAGTTGAAGCATCTTACAGAGGAGACATTGGTATGATCCTCAAGGTTGATAAAGACTACTTGGATGGTTTCCAAGAGTACAAGGGAATCAAGAAAGTCGGATATTCTATACACATTCCTCAGTATACGAGGCTTGCTCAGTGTCTAATACACAGGACTATATTTGCACCTTTTGAGGATATCCCGGTTTACTACTGCATTGACGAAGACCTTTATGAGAATTGGGAAGAAGTTTGTCCTTCTGTAAGAGGAAGTCAAGGTTATGGCAGCACGGGAACAAGATAATCTTGTCACAATTTATCTCAAATGAAGATAGCATTGAAAGGTCTTGTAGTAATAGAACTTCTAAAAGACGGAAAGGTTATAGATAGAATAAAGAATCGCAATCTTGTTCTCCAGTCTTCTGAAAATATTTTTTGTAATTTAATTGCCGGAGCGAACCAAGCAAACAATACGATAACCTCAATTGCATTAGGTACAGGTAACACACCACCTAAAATAACAGACACCGCACTGGAAAACGAAGTGGCTCGTGTTCCTGTGACCGGTTATACATTCTTGTCTACAAACTCTGTAGAGTTTGATGCCCTGGTAGATCAGAATACTGCAAGTGGTAATGTAATCCAAGAACTCGGTCTATATACAGCAGGAAATGTTTTATTTGCAAGAACCGTACTGACAACTCCGATAAACAAAGACTCAACCTTTTCTTTTAACATCAAGTGGATACTGAACATTAGTCTTGCTTCCGCGTAAACAGCTTGTAAAGGTGAAGATAATCGATATTCTCGTTTCTTGATCTTTGGCTATTTAAAGCTGTTTTTTCCCATCTGTATTCATTTCTCCTGAATCTTGTAGGAAGTACGTATTTGGAACCTACGAAGCTAGAACGTTTTGTGTCAAACTTGTATCTGATGAGACTTTTCAGATGGATATAGTTTGTTCTCCATTCTTTAGGGATTGATTCTTGGTGCTTTTCATCCGTGTAATCTTCTAACCAGGCCTTTACAAATCTTTTATCTTCTTCAGACCAACCGAAAAAGTCACAGTAAAGAGCTCTAATATCAGGATTGTACCAACCGTGTTTTTTGTTTACCTTAGTGAGGATTTTCTTGAAGAGTTTGTTATTAGGTTCAACGTTAAGTACTGCCTTAGCGAGGCACGCTTTAGAATGAGATGCGTACCAAGAAATCCAGAAAAGGTTTCCTCTTTGAATCGATGCTTCAGGCGTTAGATCTATCCAAGGGAATGATAGAAACCTTAACCAATAGTACAGCAACTTGTACTTCAACTTAGGTTTAACAGAAATTATAAATCTAAGTAATGCCAGTGATGGTAAAAAGTCTTGACCTATAAACCAGTAACGGAATAAGAAACCTCTGTCTTTCTTTTTAACCCAAGGTGCAGAGAATTGACAGTAAGGTTTTTCGAAAAAGGCTTTATTAACCGCTCTTTCTATTTTGTCTATATCCTCTTTCTTCAGTAATCCGGCTTTATACAATGCAGATATACCGAGTAACCATCCTGCAAGCATGTCTCCGGAGAAAGGTTTAGGATGGTTTCCTATAACTCTTCTGTCAAAATACCCGTTTTTGATGTAACTTAGAAGGGCTTTTTTCCCGTCTTCGGACGGAAACGCGTGTACATACATTCCTGCAAATTTGGCACTGTCACCTGACCCGTGTTTTACGTATTTGAGGATATTAAAGGAGGAGAAGTATCTTATAGCTTTTTCCTCAATGTCACCGTTAACTTCGAGTAAGTCTTCTTTGAATTCAAACTTAGGTTTCCATCCGAAAAGGATAACCAGGGTAACAAGAATCCTTAAGGGCGTTAATAACAGAAAGAGAAGACTTTCTATTAGCAACCAGATCCAGAACATTCTGCCTGCTCCTGAATAGAATTGATGATTGTTTCTAACTCTCTCGAGTAGTTATCCAGCATGTAAATGTTTTTCAAAAGCTGTTTTGCTCCTTCTTTTGTTGTACAGTAATATTCTCCGATTTTTTCAAACTTAACTTTTTTCAGTTTAGGCCTTTTTGGAAGTTCAGGTATGCTGGGTTTTATATAGACCGGTTTCTCTACAACAACAGGCTTTTCAATGTATACAGGCTTTTCAACAACCTTAGTTGAACAACCTGTCAGAATTATCGAACTAAAGAGAATCAATTTCTTCAAGCTTGCCTTCAAGTTTTGACCTCCTTTTCAGGAGCTTTTTACAGACTTTCCTTTCCTGTGCCTTTTGATTCTCAAGCAATCTGATTTTCTCTTCGTATGATTTTTTAAGCTCTTCTACATGGGTTTTACATCTTTCGGATATATTCTTGACCTCTTGTAGTAGCTTTGACTTTTCAGTTTTAAGTATACTTACTTCTTTTTTCAGATCATCAACCCTGTTCCACAGGTAATAGTTCAGAGAGAGTGAGAAGAATATAACACCGGAAACAAAACCGATAACCGGTGTTTTAAGACTTAGACCTAGCATTAAATGCCTCCCTCAGTTTGTTAGCTCCGTAGAGCATACCTATCAGGTACATCAAGTTCGAAGGGATGTCTACAATCTGTCCTGTTTTCCAGGTAAGATAAGTTGCCCAGCCCAGATAGAAGAAAGTGAGGGTAGCTCCGATAGTTCTTCCGAAGCTAAGCTTACCGTCTTTTTCTTTAAAAATTTCTGAAATCTTACCAGCCATTGTTAACCTCATCCCAGACAATTTCATTCAAATACTCAAGAAGCTTGTCTTCTTCCTCTGCTACTTCAAACGGGTACTCTCCTTTTTCCATAGCGTAAGCAAGTTCTTTTGCTCTTCTTCCTACTTGTTTTGCCCAAAGAGAATTGAGCATCTCAAAGGATGCCTGTCCGTAATTCCCTTCTTGTAGTGCTTTCAAAAACTTCTTGAATCTCAGAAGTTTTGGAACACCTAAATTGAAAGCCATGTTTACAAGAACTTCTTGTCTTACCGAGTCTAGTTTTCTCCACCAGGGTATGGTCCTATCAAGCTCTTCCTCGACAATTTTTATATCGTTTTCTAGCATGAAAAGAGCTTCCTCTTTGGAAATACCTCTATCTTCTAGATTTCTCCCAACCCCTATTGTTAACTTTCCAACAGTATCTTTGTAAGGCTTTAGTTTAAGACCTTCATGTCTAATTAAAACACTTTTAAGGCGAGACTTGTTGATAGCCATTTCATAAAAAAATGATGGTAGGAAGGAGAGGAAATTATTTTTCACAAAGGATTCTTCCGTCTTCTGTTTTTATAGGGTTTTTGCATTCAATGTACATTTTAGGACTACAACTGACCATAAAAATGGATGCTGCTAACGCTAATATTAAAAGCATTTTAATCCTCCTGCTATGTAAGCCGAAATTGCGGAAGATACTACAGGTAAAACTATATCTAATATGGAATCTAAAATACCACCCTTTTTAGCTGGGATATATTTCAGTACAAGTATAGGATTTTTATACAAAGAACCTCATGTGAAACTATCAGAGAAACTTCTGTACATAGCTTGAGTTGGTTCTTAACGAAGTAGATGAAATAAAGAGAATAGAGCGAGAGCATAATGGAGAGAGCGAAAAGACCGGAAGAAGGCTTTAGTCTTTCGCTTAAATGCTACTAACTTGTCCCTTAGCTTAGAATGCAATGCTTCGTTTCTATTGACTCT
>QNXQ01000093.1 GCA_003978875.1 Aquifex sp.
AATGCCCGTAATTTTTAATGAAAAGAGAGAAATAGAAGGCATTCCAGGGAATTACCCTTTTACCGCGGAAAATCTATTCAGAGTTGGTCTGGCACTTTGTACCCTTTGGATTATAGATAAAGAAGTTGAAAAACCCGTTTTATCCATTGAAGAAGCTAATTTCGTTACCTTATCGTTAGCGGTTGGTTTCATGAATGCGGGAGGTGATGTGGTATTGAAAGAAAAGGGAGACATAGAACTTACCCTGCTAAAAGGAGATACTTGGAAGGTGAAAATTTCTCCTTTCACCGATGCAGATTTAAAGAAACTCGAAAGCATGCTTTTCGGAAGGTATCCAATACCCAAAAGAACAGGTGAAGACATAGGTCTTTTTAGATGTTAAATTAAAAAACTTATGAAAACCCTTTATATATTGGACGGTTCTTCTTTTGTATACAGGAGTTTTTTCGCTCTACCAAATCTTTCAACGAGTAAAGGTTTTCCCACGAACGCAATATACGGCTTCCTCAGAATGATTTTTGCTTTGATAAAAAAGGAAAAACCCAAGTACCTTGTTGTAGTATTTGACGCTCCTGCAAAAACAAAACGCCAGGTCTTATACACCCAGTATAAAAAGCAAAGACCCAAAACACCTGACCCCCTAAAGATTCAAATTCCGGTTTTGAAGGAAACTCTGAGATTGGCAGGTATTCCTATTTTTGAAGTTCCAGGATACGAAGCGGACGATATAATAGCGTTTCTCGCAAAAAAGTTTTCCAACGAATCTTTCAGGGTAAAAATTTACTCCCCCGACAAAGATTTGCTGCAGCTTGTATCCGATAAAGTTATTGTGGTAAACCCTATGAACGAGGAAGTGTTTAATGAAAAGAAAGTAGTAGAAAAATTTGGTGTAAAACCTCAAAATATTCCCGACTACCTTGCCCTGGTTGGAGATAAAGTAGACAATATTCCGGGAATAAAGGGAGTAGGTCCTAAAACCGCTATAAACATTCTGAAGAAGTTCAGAAATGTTGAGAATATCCTGGAAAATTGGGAAGCGTTTCGAAAACACTACCCGGAAGCGGATAAAAAGGAGCTTGAGCTTTCCTACAAATTAGTAAAGCTTTATACAGACATTGATTTGGATGTATCCGAAGAAGACCTTAAACTCAATAAGCCGGATTTTGTAAAGCTCAAGCAAAAGCTCCAGGAACTTGAAATGAAAAGTCTTTTGAAGGAAGTGGACAGAGTTTTTAAAACTACAACACAAGCCACCCTATTCTGAATATATTTCTCTTAAAATTTTCAGATTTACGATGTCCATATTTCCTTCTTTGGGCGTTTCAAGGTAATAGGGAAGCGTTGAAAAGTATTCATCTTTCAGGAGATTCCTAAAACCTTCAAGCCCTATATAACCCCTTCCTATGTGTTCATGTCGGTCCTTCCTTGCCCCCAATGGAACTTTACTATCGTTGGCATGTATTGCTTTAATACTTTCAAACCCCACAGTTTTTTCAATCTCTCTTTTAAATTCACCAAAACCCTTCTCCGTGTTTATCTCATAACCGTAAGCGAAAGCGTGACAGGTATCGAGACATATACCCAGTTTTACACCGTCGAAACACTTTATAATTCTTACCAATTCCGAAAAATTCTTCCCTATATCTCCCCTTTCTCCTGCGGTGTTTTCCAATAAAACTGTTGTAAATTTCGGTGAGTACTGAGAAAAAATTTCTTCAAGGGATTTTATAACTTTTTTTAATCCTTCTTCTTCGTCTATACCTGTCGCTGTTCCCGGGTGAAAGTTGTAATAATGAATACCTACTTCATCGCAAAACCTAAGTTCCTCTAGGAAGACCTCTATTGATTTTTTTCTTAAATCTTCCTTGGGAGAAGCAAGGTTAAGAAGGTAAGGTGCATGAACTATTACAGGAGCATTAAACTCTCTCAATTTTTCCATGAATGCCTTTTTGGTTTCTTTACTTACCCCCTTCCACTTCCAAACTCTGGGACTCCGCAGGAAAAATTGAAATACTTCAGCCCCTATCTCTCTTGCCCTCAAAAAGGTTTTTGTAATGCTACCGGAAGCGGAAACGTGAGCACCGAACAAAGCCATCAGGCGTAAACCTTTTGAATTTTTAATTCTTCCCTTATTGCAGATAGAAGTTTATTCATTGCTTCTTCATAAGAATTTGCCCTTATCTTTGCCCCTGAAGCGTACTTGTGTCCTCCGCCCCCCAACCTTTCGGCAATCTTACCTACGTTGACATCTCCTTTTGCCCTTAGGGATACCTTCCATATACCTTCTTCGGGTTTCTCCGTAATGGCGTAAGCTACCCTAACACCTTCTATGGATCTTGGATAGTTTACAAGTCCTTCCGTATCTTCATATGTCGTACCAGTTTCATCGAGAAATCTTTTGAATATCGTTATTCCAGCAACAATTCCGTTTTCGTGAAGTTGCAGTGTGTCAAGGACTTTAGCTATGAGTTTCATCTTATTAACACTTTCCCGTTCAGAAAACATGGTATAGACGTAATAGGGATCTGCTCCATAGTATACAAGCTCCTTTGCTAATTCAAATGTCCTTTCATCCGTATTGGAATATCTGAAAAAGCCGGTATCCGTAGCAAGTCCAGTATATATACACGTAGCGATTTCCTTATCCATTGCAGTTTCATCCCAGGCTTTAATAATTTCATAAATCAATGCAGCTGTCGCGGGCGCGGTAGGGTCTATATAGTCATAAATTCCGTAAAAATCTCCACCGATATGGTGGTCTATTCTTATTTTTTTTCCTACCTTTACCTCTGTACCTACTCTGTAAAATCCCGAAGCGTCAACAACTATTCCGATATCGTAAAACTTATTATCGGGTTTTATAACCTCTTCAGCTCCAGGAAGGAAATCGAGAAAGTGGGGAACTCCATCTTTAGAGCCTATATAGACCTCTTTACCTTTCTTTTTTAGAAACTTGTAAAGGGCAAGACCGCTTCCGAGGGAATCTCCGTCGGGATTCTCATGGGTAAGAATTAAGATAGACCCTTTAGCACTTTGAAGAAAGTCCACAATGGGAATACTTTTCTTCACCATTTTTATAACCCTCCAAGGGGTATAATATATTGAGAAAAATTTTCACTTGATATGACTTTTTACAAATAATTTTACGCTTCCCTCTCAATAATCCTTTCCCCCAGCAGAAGTGAAATTTCCAAGGACTGGGCTAAGTCCTCAAGGGTTCTGATAATTTCTCGGGAAGAGGATAGTTCCAACTTTTCCAAAGCGTTTTCGATTTCTTCAAGAATCTCTTCAAGCTTTTCCAAAAGAGGTTTATTTTCTATTCTTAAGTTCTCAAGAAAAAAAGGTGCATACCTTTCTACAGCCGGAAGGAGTAAAGAAACGAGGGAAAGACTTTCGGAAGAGAGAATAAGGGCTTCCTCCTTTATATCCTTTTCCTGAATTTCTTCGAGCTCTCCGAGAATCAGGGATATAAGCTTTATATCTGCACTTATTCTTCTTATTGTTTCTTGTACACTTGCGACAGTTTCCGGGGAATACTTAGGAGTACTTACGAGATAAGTGGTTGTGACCCTTTGTTGAAATTCTATTTCTTCCTCCAAGCGGGAAAGAAGCAAATGTAGAGGATAAAACTCCATAATGAATTTAAATTATATCTATTCAAAAGGGTTTAAAAAGGAGAAGCAACAGAAAAGTTTAAGAAACTTCTGAAAGGGAAACCTTATATTCATCAACGAGTTCGGTATAGTCATCAAACCAGTGTGCCTCAGGATTTCTCTTGTATATCATAAATTTGCCTCTATTTTCTGGATCCGCAGCCCTATGGTATCTGAAGAAAATAAGCTCATCAGTTTTTCCTAAGATTTCTATTTTTCCTGTTTCGTGAGACATTACGTACCTTACCCTTGCAGCAAGTCCCGATACTTCAGCCCTTACCGCTTCTACAAGGTCAATTGTTTCCTCTATGGGAGTGGAGTATGCTTTATTTCCAGCGGTAGGTCTGCATTGGAAGAGATAGTAAGGAGGTACTCCTATGAAAGAGAGTTCTTCCAGTAAAGTTTTTAAAGTTTCAAAGTCGTCGTTAATTCCCTTAAGAATAGGAGTTTGATTGGTTAAAGTTGTTCCCGTTTTCTGAACGAGTTCTATAGCTTTTTTAGCTTCGTCAGTTAACTCTCTGGGATGGTTGAAGTGGTTCATTAGATAAAGCTTTTTACCCGTTTCGGTATTAAACCATTCGAAGAGTTCAAGAAGTGCGGGGTCATCAATAACCCTGAAGGGGTTTACCGCAAGCATTTTAGACCCTATTCTTACTATTCTCACGTGGGGAATTTCCGCTAAAGCCTTCAAGATTTTCTCCAATTTGAATGTGGCAAGAACCAGTGGGTCTCCTCCTGTGAGCAGAACGTTGTTTATTTCAGGATGGTTTCTAATGTATTCCAACCCTTCTGAGACATCCCTTGCAACTTCATCGTTGTCGTTCATAAATAACCTTTTTCTAAAACAAAATCTGCAGTATATGCCGCAAACATCCGTAACCAATGAGAGTGCTGTATCCGGATATTTATGTTCTAAACCGTGAACTTTCATATATTTGCTTTCGTTGGAAGCGTCCAGTTTACCCCATACTTCAAGCTCTTCCGTAGTAGGTATAACAATTCTCCTTATAGGGTCATTAGGATCGTCCCAGTTGATTAAAGAGTTGTAGTAGGTATTTGTTCTAAATGCAAACTTTTCAGTTACCTCTTTGAGCTCCCTTTTCTCTTCTTCAGGGAGCTGGTCTATAAATTTTAGGTCAATAATGTATTTAACTTTTCTACCCATTCTCACCTCCTTTTCAAGGTTTTTTAATTTTTATCAGGGAATGTTAAAAGATTTTTAAGGCTTACAAATTGAGTGCTAACATTAATCTAAACTTTTATAAGTAAAATTTCAAGTTTTATAATATTAGCTTCAGCTATGAAATTTTTTGTATTGGGAGCAGGAAGGTGGGGAACAGCCCTTGCTGTGCATTTAGGTAGGTTAGGTCATGATGTTTTACTTTACGACGTGAATGAAGAAGTCATTGGAAAAATAAATAAAGGAATACATCCTTATGTTGAGGGAATTTATCTTAAAAATATCAAAGGAACTACAAATTTGGAGGAAATTTATAACTTTGAAAACATAATTTGTGCTCTTCCCGTTCAAGTAATAGAGGAAGTAATAGGAAATATAAACCTTAAAGGCAAGAACTTTATATCAGCTTCTAAAGGAATTAATTATAAAAAACTTAAAAGAATTTCTGAAATAGTTAAGGAAATTGAAAGTGAACTGAACTTTTTTGTACTGTCAGGACCATCCTTCGCTGAGGAGGTATCTAAGGGACTTCCTACAGCTGTGGTTTTGGCATATGAGAATAAAGAAATAGCTACTAAATTACAAAAAGCTTTTAATTCCGTAAACTTTAGAGTATATCTAAATGACGATATAGCCGGGGTTGAACTCGGCGGAGCTCTGAAAAATGTTATAGCTATAGCTGTAGGAGTATCGGATGGTTTAGGTTACGGGTACAATGCTAGAACTGCAATAATCACTCGTGGAATTCACGAAATTGCAAAGATAGGAGAAGTCCTCGGAGGAAAAAGGGAAACTTTCTTCGGACTTTCGGGAGCCGGAGATTTAATTCTTACTGCTACTTCAGACCTTTCCAGAAATAGAACCTTTGGAATACTTCTCGGAAAAGGTTATACGGTAGAGGAAGCCTTAAAGAAAATATCTCAAACTGTGGAAGGTGTTAAGACTGCAAAAGCAATCTATAAGATAATTCAAGAAAAGAAAATTCACGCTCCGATATGTACAGCAGTCTACAGGATTGTTTCAGGGGAAGACCCTAAGATTGTTGCTGATTATTTTCTTGAGAATCATCCAGGTGAAGAGTTTCACCTATAGCTTCTTCCTCAGACAGCAATTCCCCATAGTAGTAATATTCGTTACACTTTTCACAGAACCAAATACCGCCTCCACAACACTCAGCCGCTACAAGAAGAGAACCACATTTAGGACAATTTTCACTCATCGGCATTAACTAAAGAGGGAGCTGACAGATGAGCCTTCGTGTACCCTCCTGATGGTTTCTCCAATTAGAGGAGCTATAGAAACTATTTCGAGTTTATTGAATTTCTTTTCATAAACGGGGAGTGTATTCGTAACTATAACCTTCTCTATTGGAGAACTGGTAAGCCTATCTATT